>CALVRS010000028.1 GCA_944358725.1 uncultured Bacilli bacterium | reverse complement strand
ATAGAAGCTAAAAGCTTCTTAGAAAGGAAAAAGATATGCCAACTGTTAAATTAGAAACAAAAAAAGATACGGATAAACTTATTGATTCAATGTATGATACTCCATTTAAAGCAATTATCCAACACCCAAAATTTAGAAAAATATTTTCTATGATACTAAGTCATGCTACACTTTATTCTGAAAGCTATATTTATAAAAATTTAAAATTCATAAATACTGATTTGCCTGCTGAAAATAGTAAAGAAAAGAAGAAAATAACAGATATCTTGGCAACAATAAAAGGAAACATCATAAATGTAGAAGCAAATAAAAATGCCGAAGCAAGTCGTTTAAGAAAAAATAATATATATCATCATAAAATAATGTATGGTAAATATTTCTCTGGAGATGAAATAGATGAGAATGATGTATTTCAGTTAAACTTTAATACAGTAAATAGGTTTGATGATAGATTATTTATTGAACTCAAGATGAGAGATGATACAGGTAAATTTACAGATGAAGAAAATTTTAAAAGAATACACATAAATATGGCCAAACCTTTAGAAAAATATGATAATATAGGTATAGAGAGTTTAACTAAGTTAGAAAAAGTACTAGTAATGTTTCAAATAACTAGTAAGAAAGAACTTAGAGATATATCTAAAGGAGATGAAGATTTAGAAGATATGGCAAGGATAATTGAAGATTTAAATGAAGATGAAGAAATCATAGGACAGTATGATAGTGAAAAGTTAAATAAAAGGCAGCATGAACTTGACCTTATGTATGCGGAAAGAAAAGGCCTTAATCAAGGCTTAGAGCAGGGTTTAGAGCAAGGAGCAGATAATAAGGCAAAAGAGATTGCAAAAAATATGCTTGAAGCAAAAATGGAAGTATCAGAAATTATTAAATTTACAGGTTTATCCGAAAATGAAATCAATGAAATAAAATCTGAAAAAAGTTAATTTTCAGATTTTTTTATACCAATAATATGTTTAAAAAAATAAGTAATGATTTATCAAAAAAATTACTTTTTTTGTGATATCTTGATATTGGATATGATAGGAAGGTGCAAAAATGAAAGAAAAAATTAGAAAAACATTAAAAAATCGAATATTAATTTTTATATTAGGCGGATTAATATTTAGTTCAGTAAGTGTATATGCCATAACTTATTTTCCTTCTAATGATGTCACATATGATAATACTAAAAGTGGTCTTACTTCAACAAATGTCCAAGGAGCTATAGATGAGTTATATAAAACATGTAAGACAGAAACAGAAACTATATTAGACTTTATTCCTATTGATAGTGAAGGACTTTATAAAGATGAATTTGGCAATGTACGATATTATGGGGCAAATCCAAATAATTATATAAATTTTAATGATGAGTTATGGAGAATAATTGGTATTGTAGATAATAACACAAAAATTGTTAGAAATTCAAGTCTTGGATATATGGCGTGGAATGATAATAATAGCAATAATTGGAATAACTCTAGTTTAAAAAGTTATTTAAATGGTACTTATTATAATTCAATAAAAAAGTCGTATAAAGATATGATAAAAAAAGAAACTTTCTTTTTAGGTGGAAAACCGTATTATAGTCAACTTCTGCTTCCATATGATTACTTTTTAATTGAAAGAGCTAAAATAAATGGTGTTACAGTCATAGCTTCAAATAACCCATATAACACCGATCAATATATAGGATTAATATATCTAAGTGATTATGGATATGCTTCTGGTAAAAACTGCCTTTCAACAACCTTAAGTTATTTTACTAATGAATGTATAAAAACAAATTATTTATATAAAAGTAGTGAAAATATATGGTCACAGATGCACGATGCAATGTATAGTAACCAAGCAATTACAATAAATAAAGGACAAATATCTTCTTCAGCAACAGGCTTCACTTACTCTGTATATCCAACTTTATATCTCTCATCAGATATCAAAATTACTAGTGGCGATGGTACTCAAAATAACCCGTATGAATTAGAATAATCAAAAACAGTTAAGTATTTTAAAGCTTAACTGTTTGTTGCTTCTGGATAATAAATCTCATCAAATTTATGACCATTAGGATCTAAATTTTGTAATTCATTATTAGTAATTAAGAAAAACTTATCAAGTAAAATATTTGAGCCATCAGACGTAAGTGGGTCATCCCATGTTAAATCTAAATGTAGCCATTTACCATCAACATAAACTAAATTCCAAATATGATTATTATTAGAAATTTTGTAATTAGGAATGCCTAATTTATCTAAATAAATCTTCATCGCATCACTATAACCACTACATAAAGCTATACCATGAATTAAAGGACCATTAGCTTTATGTGAATAGCCACCATTAACATTTTGCCCATTTTCAATTAAATCAGCTCTTTCCTTATCATAAATACTATTATTAATCAAAAAATCATGAAAAGCCTTAATCTTATCGCGGACACTCATACTATCATTAATATTATCTTTCTCAAACTCCAAAATTTTGTTATTAACTTCATTAACATCCGCTTCAGTATATAATTTATCTATCTGAACACTAATCTCCCCGTAAGAAGAAATCTTAAAATAAATTTTTTCATAACTGTTATAAGGAGAGACAAAATTATTCATCGTTGAAAGTAAAACCTGATCTTGTGAAATAACATCTAAATCATTTAAACAATTTTCGTAATTTAAATCACAGTAAAAAGTAAAATTATCCATCCCATGATTTAAAATCGTATAAATAGCATTCAAAACATCCTGCTTATTTTTAACATGAAAATCATCTGTCTCCTGAACAAAAGCAAAATCAAAACTGTTATAATTAGACTTCTCCCCAGAGAGCGTAACTTCCTTGTTTTGTAAAACCCTCTTCATAACATAGCTAGCAATATCCTCACGGTAAGTAAAACATAATATCAAAAAAGAGCAAAAAATTAAAACCGTAAAAAAACTGCGAACCTTCTTCATCTAATCACCCCTTAATAAAAGAAAAAAGTAAATTACATCGCATTTACTTTCTTTGTTAATCTTGATTTTTTACGAGCACTAGTATTTTTAGCGATTACACCAGCTCCAGCTGCCTTGTCGATTCTTTTAATGGCAGTTTTTAAATTAGCACTAGCTGCTTCTTTGTCCTTTTTAGCAATAGCTCTTTCTACATTTTTAATAGCAGTTTTCGCACTAGCAGAATATTCATTGTTTCTTTTTTCCTTTTTAATATTAACAGAAACTCTTTTCTTCGCATTCTTTAAGTTGGCCATAAATTTCACCTCCAAGCCACACGTACACCCATTTTACCAAAAAAACATTTAAAAAGCAAGAATTTTTCACATTTTCGTATGAATTTTTACTAATTGTAAAAAATAAAAAAGAGGTGAAAACATGAAACATGAAGTTGATTTAAAAAATAATCTTTTAAGAACCGATCTTGCAGTCGAATTAATCAAAGACGCCCCCTATAAACAAATAGATGATATAAAAATCACAAATATTACATTAACCGAAGAAGAAGCAAAAAAAATAAATAAAAAAATAGGTAACTATACAACCATTGAATTTGAAGATGTAACCGATCATACAAATGCAGAAAAACTAAAAAACATATTTGAAGAAGAACTAAAAAAACTCCTTGAAAAAGAAAACATCAAAGAAAATGATATGTGCCTTGTAATCGGACTAGGTAATGAAAAAGTAACCCCAGATTCTTTAGGACCTTTAACCGTCTCCAAAACCTTAGTCACAAATTATATATATTTGTATGGCACACTAGAAGAAGGCTATAAAAGAGTATGTGCTATTGCTCCAGGTGTCATGGGCGAAACTGGCATCGAAACAAGTGACCTTTTAAAAGCCATCGTCAAAACCATAAAACCAAACTTCGTTATAACCATCGATGCTTTAGCCGCCTCTTCCATAGAACGTGTAAATAAAACCATCCAAATGACAAACGCCGGCATAAACCCAGGAAGTGGAGTTGGCAATAAAAGAAAAGAAATCTCTAAAGAAATATTAGGCATTCCAACCATTGCCATAGGAGTTCCAACCGTCGTTGACGCCGCATCTATCGTAAACGATACCATTAAATACTTATATGATAACTTTGCCTATCAAGCCGCTAATATAAATAATCCAGCTAATAAACTAACTGCCAACGTCAACTACCTAAAGCTATCACAAAAATTTAAAATAAATAAAGAAGAAAAGCAAAAAATACTAGGTATGATAGGAACCTTATCAGAAGAAGAAACCAAATCATTAATCTATGAAATATTAAACCCAATTGGCTATAACCTCATGGTAACACCTAAAGAAGAAGATTTCATAGTTGAAAAACTATCTGACGTAATCGCTAAAGGCATCAATAATACCCTCCATAAAACACAAAGTAATTAAAACTTTGTGTTTTTTTCTACATTTTATTCAAAACTCCTTTCATATAATTGTAAAAAAAGGAGAAGATGCCATGAAAAAAATAAAACTCAAAAAAAAACGTAAATTCAAATTCAGATTATTTGCCTATGCTTTCATCATGTTTTTAGGCTATGAACTATCATTCAACATAATCATGAATATCAAACTCGTAAACTCTAACGAAGATTTTCTAAAAGCCCTCTTAACAGATAGTAGCTACCACCTGCTTTATGAAAAAAAATCTCAAGATATCTTCACAAAAATATTCACTAAAATATTTGATGTTAATAAACCAGTATCCATCTTGCAAAACACCCTTCATTTCTCCCCAAACACCGAAAACATGACCTATGTAAATAACCCCAAACTAAAAGAAGTAGAAAATTTAAAACAAGACCCAACCGTCTATATATATAATACCCATCAAAGCGAAGCCTATCAAGGTAACGCACTAGAAGGCTATAACATATCTCCAGGAGTCATGATGGCCTCATATATTCTTCAAGAAAAATTAGCTGCCCAAAATATTAAAGCCGATGTCATGCAAGATAACATAACAGATTATTTAAATCTAAATAATATGAAATATAGCCAAAGTTATAACGTAAGTCGTATATTTTTACAAGATGCCTTAGAAAAATATCCAAACTATAAACTCATAATTGACCTCCATCGAGATGCACTTTCTAAAGATAAATCAACCACCATCATAAATAATAAATCATGCGCTAAAATATCATTTGTTGTTGGAACAAAACATCAAAACTATCAGGAAAATTTAAACACAACAAATAAAATAGAAAATAAAATAAAACAAAAATACCCCGCATTAACAAGAGGAGTAATTACAAAAGGCGAACAAGGATCAAATGGCATATATAATCAAGATCTAAATAAAAACATTATCTTAATCGAAATAGGTGGCGAAGAAAACACCATCGACGAAGTATTAAACACCATCGAACTAATCGCCCCAATCATTAAAGAATTTGTAAATGAAACATAAAAAATTAAATAAAATCTTTAGATATGCCATATTAATTAGCTTTGTAACCTTCTTCGCCCTCTATCTTTCTCAAAGTACTGGTTACTTCGAATATCGTAATAGTAAAAAAGTAGCCCTAACTAACCAGCAAATTCAAAAATTTGAAAAAGACATCAAAGAAGGAAAAAACATCGATATCGAAGACTACATAAACACCAATAATAAAAGTTATCAAAATAAAATTTCAAAAGCTGGACTTACAATCTCAAATCTAACCGAAAAAGCCATTCATAAAATAATTGACGGAAGTTTTAAACTTTTAAGCGATTTAGTAGGCGAGTAACCTAGAAATGTGGTATTATATTTTTAGGTGATTTTAAATGAAAGAATTAATTATAGGTAGTCATGTATCTTATACCCAAAACGAAGGTCTTATTGGTAGTGTTAATGAAGCCCTAAGCTATAATGCCAATACATTTATGTTCTATACCGGTGCGCCGCAAAACACCCTTAGAGCCAAAATCGACGAAAATAAAACAAAAGAAGCCCAAAAAATAATGAAAGAAAATAACATCGACATAAACGATGTCATTATTCATGCCCCATATATCATTAATCTAGCCAATAATAAAGACGAAGAAAAATATCATTTTTCTATTAACTTTCTAAAAGAAGAAATTGAAAGAGCCAAAACCCTAGGTATAAATAAGATCATTCTTCATCCAGGAAGTCATATTGGGCTAGGCGAAAAAGAAGGACTAGAAAACATTGTAAAAGCCTTAAACATTATCTTAAGCGAAAAAGAAGGCCCAATAATCTGTCTAGAAACCATGGCTGGAAAAGGAAGCGAACTCGGTAAAACCTTTGAAGAACTTAAAACTATATTAGATGGTATAAAAAACAAACAAAGAATTCAAATATGTCTAGACACTTGCCACCTAAACGATGCTGGATATGATCTAAAAGACTTTGATAAACTTCTGCACGCTTTTGACAAAATAATTGGTATAGATAAAATTGGCTGTATACATATAAATGATAGTAAAAACCCAAAATCATCCCATAAAGATCGTCATGAAAATATTGGCCTTGGTACCATTGGGTTTGAAAATCTTATAAAAATAATTTATCATGAAAAATTAAAAAAGGTCCCAAAAATCTTAGAAACCCCATATATTAGCGCCGTAAAAGGTGGTAAAGATCGAACTTATCCACCATATAAATTTGAAATAGAAATGATAAAAAATAAAAAATACAATGAAAACTTCCAAGAAGACATTAGAAAATGTTATAAAAAATTTTGATATAATTGAAAATACTTATCAAATAAAGAATATATTTTGAGATATTTGTCATGCTCAAATTCTTTTTCTATTTGCTTAAAAACAAAACCTCTATCTCCATACAATATCTCTTCCCAAAAATTCCTCAAATAGTGATATAATATATCTAAATCTTTTTCATTAAGCTTTATATCATTAGAAAGAGCAAAATTATAAATATCTTCCTTCTTAATCCGCCTAATATAATTTTCAATAAGCATTCTATTCATAAATTCCCCCTATAATAAAATATGAAAAAACATAAAGTGAGGTGACAAAAATGAAAATAAAAGCTAAAAAAAACACATTAAAAATATCTAAAAAACAAAAAAAACCAAACTATAACTTTAACACATATAAAGAAAATAAAGACATCAAAGAAGAAATTGAAAAACGTTATAATATCTTAACCTTTATAATCGTTTTAGCTCTTTTAATATTAGTTACCTCACTTTTTCTAGTCCAAGTAGTCGGAAAAGAAAAATATGAAAACACCCTAAAAAACTTAACAAAAAAAATAATATATGGCGAAACAGCCCCAAGAGGCCGTATCTATGATAGAAATGGAAAATTAATAGTTGATAATGTTCCGTCAAAAGTCATATACTATAAAAAACCATCCGGCATAACCACAAAAAAAGAAATCAAAATAGCCTATAAACTAGGGGAAATGATAGATT
>CALVRS010000027.1 GCA_944358725.1 uncultured Bacilli bacterium | reverse complement strand
AAAAAAATAAATTTAAAAAAAAAATAAAAAAATAAAAATTATTTAATTTTTTTTTTTTTAAAAAAAATAAAAAAAAAAATTATTTGTTTTTTTTTTTTTTTTTTTTGTGATATCTTGAATATGGATAAGATAGGAGAGGTCGAGATGAAAGAAAAAATAAAAGAGTTTGCAAAACAATATTTGATAGGATTTGTATTAGGAGTAATAACAGCAATTAGTATAAGTGTAATAGCAGCAACATATTTTCCATCTAATGATGTGACATATGATAATACAGAAAGCGGGCTATCTAGTACTGATGTACAAGGAGCAATAGATGAGCTTTATAATACATGTTTTCCGCCAAAAGCGAGTGATACAATTATTGAGAATGCTGGTTTAGAGAAAGACCCATATGAGTGTCGGTATTTCTTTACCGGAGCCAATCCAAATAATTATATAACATTTAATAATGAAAAAGCTGGCTGGCGCATTGTATCAGTTGAATGTGATGGAACAATAAAAATAATGAGTCGTTCTAGTTTGGGAGAAATAGAGTGGGATACTTCTGGAAGTCGAGGTTCAAATGATTGGGCAAGACCAGCAACTTTAAATACCTATTTAAATTGGACATATTTAAATAGTTTAAGTAGTGAAGCACAAAGTCAAATAGTATCGCATAATTGGAGTATAGGAGCGGTAAGCTTTGGAACTAGTGGTTTAGATAATATAGTAAATGCCGAAAATAGCAGGAAATGGAATGGGAAAATAGCATTACCAACAGTAAGTGAATATCTAAGAACGAATTCAAATTCAAACTGTAAAACATTTAATAGTAATTATACATGTAGAAATACAACGTGGATATATTCTACTGTAGGAGGTGCACAATGGTGGTTATTAACAGTTAATCATGATGATCGAGTATATTGGGTTTCTAGTGGTGAAATGGGTATTTATTATGCTTTTAGTACTGTAACTAGGGTTTTCCCTACTCTTTATTTATCTTCAGATATCAAAATAACAGGAGGAACAGGGACTCAATCAGATCCATACACCATTGAATAATCTTTTTATATGATAAAATAGGGATGATTTAAAAATCTCTATTTTTTAGATTAATATGGGTAGTTGAAAAAAGATTAATATTTAGTTATAATTGATTATAGTAGAGAGTTTTAAGTAGGGAGTTTTATAATGAGTAAGAAGAAGTCTAAAAAGAAATCGGGAAATAAGTATAATTTTAAAAATGAAAAAAAATACCGTGAGAAGTATAAGGAACTTTTTGATGAGAGTAGCTCAAATGATGAAATTAATGAAAAACTTAGGCATAAGCAAAATAAGAATTATGAAAAATTGAATAAGAAAGATGAGAAGATATTAGAAGAAGAGATAAAAAACAAGAAAAGAAGTTTTATTCAAAAAGAAGAGTCAAAAAAAGACGTAGATGAATTAATTAATAGAAGTAAAAAGAAAAGAATTTTAAAAGTTTTATTAATAATATTATTAATTATTATCATATTTGTGTTAGGTTATTTTGGATATAGGGCATATGTTAGAAATGAAATTTCTAAAAAGATAAATGATAATATTAATATTGAATATGGTGAAAAGGTAACTGATAAATACATTTTAAAAGATGAATTTGAAAAGGTTAAGTTTAGCCCAAAACTTAGTAGTTTAAAGAAGGTGGGAAAGCATGAAATTATTTTAACAATTAATGGTTATGAGTTTAAGGTTAAAGTGACTATTAAAGATACAGTACCACCTGAGTTAGAAGTTAAAGACGTTCAAAAATATTTAGATGAAGGAATACCAAAAGTAGAGGAGTTTATAGTTAAAGTTGAAGATTTATCGGATGTTGATTTAAAAATGAGTGATATTTTACTTAATCCTGGTGAGCAAGAGGTTGAAATAACGGCTACTGATAAATTTAATAATAAAA
Source organism: uncultured Bacilli bacterium (assembly GCA_944358725.1). Classification (GTDB taxonomy): domain Bacteria; phylum Bacillota_I; class Bacilli_A; order RF39; family UBA660; genus Coprosoma. Next base: position 16,082 of record CALVRS010000027.1, on the reverse strand, counting down.
CTAGTAAAAAAGTACATTTATCTTTTATTGAATATAAAGGTTCTGTTAAGATGAATGGACTGACGAATTTATCTGTTTATGTTAATAGTAAACCTGATTTACTTAAGGGTGTTACGGCTAGTGATGATAGATTCGGACTTTTGGAGGTAACAGCTGATGATTCTAAGGTTAATTATAGTAAACCAGGAAATTATAAGATTTATTATTCGGCTAAGGACAAACTTGGTAATGTGACGACTTGGGAAAGAAAGATTACGGTTAAAGAAAGAACTGTTATGATTGATAATTTTCCAACTTACAGTCAGTTTCCTAATTATCCAAATGGCTGTGAAACAATTTCCTTATATTTAATGCTTAAATATTATGGGGTGAATGTTAGCCCTAGTACTTTGGTTAATAATTTGGCTAAAGGCGATGGCCCATATTGGGAAGGAAATATTCTATATGGGGCGGATCCTGAGGTTGAATTTGTTGGAGACCCTAGAGATCAACATGGTTATGGCTGTTATCAAAAACCAATTATTAATTTAGCAAATAAGTATAAATCTGGGATGGTTGATTATTCTGGTCATTCTTTAAGCCAAGTTTTAGAGATTGTAAGAAGTGGAAAGCCTGTTCAAGTATGGGTTTCAATTAATTTGAGAAGTACATCAGTATGTGCTAGTTGGACAGAAAAAACTAGTGGTAAAAAAATAGATTGGATTTGTAATTTACACAGTGTAGTTATTGTTGGTTTTAATGATAATTATGTTTATGCTTCTGATCCTTATACTGGTAAGATAGAAAAATATAAAAGAAATACTTTTCAAAGCAGATATAATTTATTTGGTAAAAGGGCAATATATTTTAGTTAAAAGATATTATAAAAATTATGGGTTTTCCCATAATTTTTCATATTTTTATCAAATTTGTTTCATAAATTTTTAGTATGATTATTTAAAGAGTTTAGAGATACTCTTTAAAGGAAGTGGTAAATGATTAGGTAAATATTTTTTCTAAACTATACTCCCGAGCAGTTTTATAACTGCTTTTTTCTTTCATAAGGTTTTTTAATATTTGTAATACCTAAAATATAGTCAATGCTAGTGTTATAAAAATAGGCAAGTTTTATTAATATATTTATGGGAATATTATTGTCGCCTGTTTCATAGTGTGAATATCCTCTTTGACTAATGCCTATTTGTTTTGCTACATCAACTTGTTTTAGATCTTTATCTTCTCTTAAATCTTTTAATCTATTCATATTTTAGCCTCCATCGTCATTGTACATTAGACGAAATAAGTCTATTGACTTTTAGCCTGAATTAGTCTATAATTTTAATTAATGATACGGTAAGGAGGCTTATAATAATATGAAAGAATCAAAAAAAATGTTTAAAAGTAGAATATTTATTTTTGTTATAACGGCAGTATTATTTAGTGTAATTGGAGTATCGGCTGCTACTTATTTTGAAAGTAATGCAGTTATTTATGATAATACAGAAAGTGGGCTTTCTTCAACTAATGTACAAGAGGCCATTGATGAACTTTATAATACGTGTTCTAATGCTCCTACTATGGATGGAGGTTCTTTAGATGGAGTTCCAGTTGTTGATTGTGGGGATGGTTTATATGAGGATGAATATGAGAAAGGTAGATATGTTTATAGAGGAACGGATCCAAACAATTATATAAAAATTGGGAATGCAACTTATAGAATAATATCTCTTGAGACAAATGGAATGCTTAAAATAACGAGTAGTTCGACAATTTCTACAGATTGGGATTTTTCTTCTAATGATTGGGAAACTTCTGATGCGATGAGTAAACTTAATGATTTTACTTTGCAAAATGGAATGATTGAAGGTACTTTTAATATTGGAGCAGTATCTAATAATGTTAGTTTAGGGGAAATTATAAATCAAGAAAAATCTAAGAAGTGGACAGGTAATGTTGGTTCTATTACGTTATCAGATTATTTGATGGCTAATTTAAAACAAAGTGTTTGTGGTAATTCTCGTCCAGCTAGTTTGTGTTCTTATTCTAATTGGATATTTATACAATTTAGAATGAATAATTTTCCTATTTTTACGATGACAGCTTCAGCAAACAGTACTAGTAATGTATGGGGGTTTAGTCCAGATAGAGGATTGGGTGGTGGTGCTGGAACATATCCTGTGAGAAATGCAACTATGTCAATGCCTAGAGTTGTTTTTTTAGAAGCCGGTTTAAATTTGAGTGGTACAGGTACTTCATCAGATCCGTATATTATAAGTTAAAATACATATAAATAAAGAAACTGTAAAAGTAAAAATGCTGAAATTTATTAGTTTCAGTATTTTTATATATTTAGTTTAAAAAATATACTCCAAATGAAAGATGTAGGGCAAAAAAGAGCCAAATTAAATATGGTATATTAAGTAATCCAGATATTTTATTTTCTTGATAGAAGTTTTTAATCATAATTATGACAAGAATTATTAGAAGAATTATCCATAGTGAAGAAAATAGATACCATTTAAAGATAAAGAAGAAGATAGACCACAGGAGATTGACAATTAACTGAGTGTAATAGATTGTTTTGTTTTGTTCATTTTGTTTATAAAAGCTATAGCCCATTATGATATATAAGATTGTCCAAACGACTGGGAAGATTATGCCAGGTGGAGATAGAGGTGGTTTTGTTATATTTTGATAGTTCATAAATGGGTTAATGATTATACCTACTAAGCCACCTAAAAATGTAGGTATTAAAATATTTTTAATTAATTTTTTCATTTAATCACCATTAATATTTTATGTAATTATAAAAAAAATATTATATTTCCTTCAAAGTATGATAGAATAGTATTTGAAAAGAGGGATAATGTGTTAAACATCGAGAGTGTTAATGGAATTGTAATTGCTCCTAATGGGACTTATAAGTCTTTTGGAGTGCATAGTGATGAGGATATTCATTTACTTACGGATATTAATTTTCATGATAGTTCGTTTAAAATGCAACTTGCTGATGATAAGTGGTTTAAAAAATTGCAAAGGGATTTGCATTTTCAATATACAAATGATACAGTGCATAGACAGGCGATGGGGTGGGCATCTAAAGGAATTATGACAATGATTCATGCTGGAGTTAAGGATATGGAGGCTTACTGTGTTTTAGCTCCAGTTCAGGTGTCTAATGCTCAAAAGAAGTTACTTGAAAAAAATTATACTAATTTGAAAGAGCAAATTTTACGTAATGATGCTTATTTTGAAACTTATGTATTTAACCGTGATGGTGGTTTTGCAAGTAATGGTCCTTTATATGGAGAAGATGCTTTCTATGATATGCTTGGTGTTCAAGTAGAAAAACAAAATTCAAAACATAGGTGATAAGATGCAAAAAATACTTATTGTGGAAGATGAAGTTAAAATTAGAGAAGAATTAGCTACTTTTTTAAAAAATAATGGTTATGATATTTTAACTGTTAATGATTTTAATAATACTTTGGAAGATATTTTAAGCAAAGATGTTGATTTGATTTTGCTTGATATTAATATTCCTGGTATTAATGGAATGCATTTATGCAGGGAAATAAGGAAAAAGAAAAATGTGCCTATTATGATTGTAACAAGCCGCAATAATGAGATAGATGAGCTTATATGCATGAATTTTGGGGCTGATGATTTTATAACAAAACCTTATAATTTACAAATTTTACTAGCCCATATGGAGGCTATTTTAAAAAGAAGTAAACCAGAGATTAGTCATGTTTTAAAATATGAAGGTATGGTAGTTAATTTATCAAAAGGTGTTTTGGAGTATGTGGGTAAAACAGTATTACTTACGAAAAATGAACTTTCTATTTTAGCTTATTTGCTTGAAAATAGAGGTAGTGTTGTTAGTCGTGATGATTTAATTAGTTTTCTTTGGGATAGTGAAGTATTTATAGATGATAATACTTTGACAGTTAATATTACTAGACTAAGAAAAAAATTAGAGGAGATTGGCTTTAAAAATGTTATTGAAACAAGAAGAGGCTGGGGTTATATCATTTTATGAGATTTGTAGATTATTTAAAAGATAAAATTGTTTTAATTTTTCTATATATTTTAGTGCTTATTTTAATTTTTTTAATTTTACTTGTTTTTGATGTTTATTATACGGGTATTTTGATGATAATTTTTTTGCTAATATTTTTAGGATTGTTTATATTTTTATATAGATTTTTATCAAAAAAAGTATTTTATAATAAAATTTATAGTATTTTAAATAATATAGATAATAAAGCTTTAATTCATGAGATGGCTGGTTGTGCAAATTTTTTGGAAGGCAAAATACTTTTGGATATTTTAAGATGGACTGATAAATATAAAATAGAAGAGATTAATAAATATAAGTATATGCAAAAAGAGTTTGAAGAGTTTATGGAACTTTGGGTTCATGAAGTGAAATCACCACTTGCAGCTATTAATTTGATAACTGATAATAATAAAAATAAAGTTACAAATAGTATTAAAGAAGAGTGCATTAAAATTGATGATTTAGCCTTAAAAATTTTATTTTATGCTAGAAGTCAAGCTCCAGAGAAGGATTATTTAGTTAAAAATGTTTTACTTAGCGATATTGTAAATAAGGTAATTATTAGAAATAAAAATAGCTTTTTAGAGAAGAAGGTTAGGGTAGATATTAAAAATTTAGATGTGTTTGTTTTTACAGATAGTAAATGGATGGAGTTTATTATAAATCAAATCATTTTGAATAGTATTAAGTATATAAATGATAAGGCACTTATTGAGATATATTCTTTAAAAGAAAAAGAAAATGTTTGTCTAGTGATTCGTGATAATGGAATTGGAATAAGTAGTAAAGATTTACCAAGGGTATTTGAAAAAGGTTTTACTGGGAAAAATGGACGAAATAAATACAATTCGACAGGTATGGGTCTTTATTTAGTAAAAAAACTTTCAGATAGTTTAGGTAATAAGGTTTTAATTGATAGTGTGGAGGGTAATTATACGGAAGTTAGAATAATATTTCCGTTAAGCTCTTTTACTAGTGAGGTTATAGGAAGGTGATATTATGGGATTAAAGGTTAAAAGTAATAGAGGAGAAAATGATCCACTTACTTTTAAAATGGATGATATGGATTTTGTATTTTCATTTGATAATATTGATAAGCAAATAAAGCTTGATGAAAAAAGTTTAATTTTACTTGAAAATGCTATTTTAAATGAAGGCCGACTTTATAAAAATAAAAAGAAAATTGTGGCTGGAGATTATGAGGTTAAACTTAATTCAAGTGCGGAGGTTAACGAACTTTGGATTAGGGCTTTTGATAAATTAAAAGAATACGGATTAATTTCAAAAGAAGATGATGATTATGTAGTTACGGCGAAAGGTATGAAATATTATAAAGCTCTTTAAGAGTTTTTTTTCTTTCAAATTTGTAATAATTTGTAAGGAAAATAAATTGTTTGGTTATTTATATATGTGTATAATTGTTAGCAGAGGTGATTTAAATGGCGGAAATTTTAAAAGTAGCCAATTTGGAAAAATATTATGGTAACAGATTTAATTTAACAAAAGCTATCGATAATATTTCTTTTAGTGTTGAAGAGGGCGAGTTTGTTGGAATTATGGGAGCTTCTGGCTCTGGTAAGACTACTTTATTAAACTGTATTTCTACTATTGATAAGGTAACAGCTGGGCATATTTTAATTAATGGGGTAGATGTTACTATGCTTAGAGGAGAAAAATTAAATAAGTTTAGAAGAGAAGATTTGGGATTTATTTTTCAAGATTTTAATTTGCTTGATACTTTAACTGGTTATGAAAATATCGCCCTTGCTTTAACTATTCAAAAGGTAAAACCTAAAGATATTGATAAAAAAATTAAAGAGGTTAGTAAAACTTTGAATATTACTCATGTTTTAAATAAGTATCCTTATCAGATGAGTGGTGGTGAAAAGCAAAGAGTGGCTTCTGCTAGAGCTATTATTACGAGTCCTAAATTAATTTTGGCTGATGAGCCTACAGGGGCTTTGGATAGTAAAAGTAGTAGAATGTTACTTGAGAAAATGGAGGAGCTTAATAAGAATTTAAAGGCTACTATTTTGATGGTTACACATGATGCTTTTACGGCTAGTTATTGCTCTAAAATTTATTTTATTAAAGATGGTAAAATTTTTAATGAATTAATTAAGGGTGATGATTCTAGAAAAGAGTTTTTTGATAGGATAATTGATGTTGTCACTTTACTTGGAGGGGATTTGAATGATGCTCTTTAAGTTATCTATTAAGAATATTAAAAAAAGTTTTAAAGATTATGCGATTTATTTTTTAACTTTGGTTTTGGGTGTAGCTATATTTTATGTTTTTAATGCTATAGATAGTCAGGAAGCTATGCTTACTCTTACTAGTGCGGAAAAAGAAATTATAAATTTAATGAATGAGTTCTTAAGTGGTGTTTCTGTTTTTGTGGCTATTATTTTGGGTTTTTTGATTATTTATGCGAGTAGGTTTTTAATTAAAAGAAGGAAAAAGGAATTTGGTATTTATTTTACTTTGGGTATGAGCAAAAAAAATGTTTCTAAAATTCTTTTACTTGAAACTTTTATTATAGGAGTAATTTCACTTATTGTTGGTTTGATTTTAGGGGTTATTGCTTCACAGTTTATGAGCATTATAGTTGCTAAGTTATTTGAAGCTGATATGTCGAGGTTTGAATTTGTTTTTTCTAAAGCTTCTTTGATTAAAACTGTAGTTTATTATGCGATTATTTATTTGATAGTTATGATTTTTAATGTTTTTATGGTTAATAAGTATAAGTTAATTGATTTACTTAATGCTTTTAAAAAAGGTGAAAGACTTAAGGTACGTAATTTAACTTTATCGGTTATTATATTTTTGGTTTCTATTTGTATTTTGGGTTATGCTTATTATTTGGCTTTAAATAGGCTTGATAGTTTAGATTTATTTGGATTTTCTATATTACTTGGTATTTTGGGAACGTTTTTATTTTTCTTTGGTATATCTGGTTTTATTTTGAAATTGGTTCAAAGTAATAAAAAAATTTATTTTAAAAATTTAAATGTTTTTATTTTAAGAGAGATTAATAGTCAGATTAATACAACTGTGTTTTCTATTAGTGTTATATGTTTGCTTTTATTTTTTACAATTACGATTTTTTCTTCAGCTTGGAGTATTAATTTAAGTTTAAAAAATGATTTAGTTTATGGTACTCCTGCTGATGTGCAAATTGTTAGTTATTCGCAAGATGTTTTGGATGTTCAAAAGGGTATTTTGGATAAAATAGACTATGATGTTGATAATTTTTCTTCTTATGTAAAAGCTAATACTTATGGTTTTGAAAATGTTACGGTTGGAGATTTGATAAAGCCTATTAAAAAAGAGGTTTTAAAAATTTATCCTAATTTGCTTGTCGATAATTTGCTTCCTGTTATTAAAATATCTGATTATAATAAAATTGCTTCTTTTTATGGCCGTGATACTTATACTTTAAATGATGATGAATTTATTTTACTTGCTGATTATGCTCAAATGATTGAATATGAAAATAAGGCTTTAAGTAAGGGCGTTACTATTGATATTAATGGCAAAAAATATCACAATAAGTATGATAAGTGTATGGAAGGTTTAATTGATATGAGTGGTAATAAGAGTAATACTGGAGTGGTTATTATTCCTGATAGTGTTGATACTAATGAATATGTTTATGTTAGAAGTTATTTGATGGCTAATTATAAAGGTGATAAGGATAAAAAGGAAGAAGAATTTGTAAAATATGGTGATGAAATTGCTAATAATGGTGGCTTTTATAATACTAAGTTAGATATATATACTGCTAGTACTGGTTTAAGAGCTATTATGATATTTATTGGTTTATATTTAGGAGTTATATTTTTGATTTCTTCGGCTTGTATTCTTGCTTTAAAAGAACTTTCTGATAGTACTGATAATAAGGAAAAGTTTAGTATGCTTAAGAAAATTGGTGTAGATGATAAAAGATTAAATAGAGTTTTATTTATAGAGGAAGGTATTTTCTTTATGATTCCACTTTTTGTAGCTATTATTCACTCTATATTTGGTATTAAATGTGCGAATATTATTATGGAAAGTATGAGCGTTACTAGTAATATGAGTTCAATTTTAATGACGGCTTTACTTATTATATTTATATATGGTGGATATTTTCTTGTTACTTATATGATAAGCAGGCGTATTATAAATGAAAAATAATCAGAAATTTCTGGTTATTTTTTGTTTGAAAATTGATAGAAAGATTTTTAGTGAAATTTTATTTAAAATCTTTATTTGACAATTTTAATGTTTTATATAATAATATATTTGAAGTGAGGTGTGTTATGAAGTTAAGTATTATTCCAAATTCTTTTGTTGTTGTTAGTGACTTTGATGATATTAGTTATTCATTGGATAAAGTTAAAAATAATTATATCAACGAGTATGATAAAATTTTTATTTTAGGAGATGCGATTGATAGAAGAGACAATAAATCAGGAAAAGATGGTATTTTACTTTTAGAAAACATTAAAAAATTATGTGAAAAATATCCTGATAGGGTTATGTATCTTCCTGGTAATTATGATATTTTTTTATATGAATATGCTAAATTTAAGAATAATTCTTCATTATCTTTTTTAAAACAATTTGATTTAATTAAAGGTATTGATAATTTAAGAGAAAAAGATTCTGATAGATTAAATAGTTTGATGATGTGGCTTGAGAATTTACCTTTACAAAGAGTACATTTTTATAATGATCAAAAGTTTGTGCTTGCTTATGCTTTTTTCAATCAGAGTTTATATGAAAAAAATCCTAATTATTCACTTAAAACGATGTATGAATTAAACAAAGATAATGAAAAAGATAGAAAATTATATGATGATTTATATAATGTATTATGGTTTAAAAGTAATGATTTTTATAATTCTAAGGATGTGCCCGCTGAGGCAATAGAGATTATTGGTCATAAACCTGCTTTTTCTATGCATGGTAATAGTTTAGATTTATACAATTCTTCTGGTAAAATAACTAAGGTGGTTTGTACTGATGGTGGTGCTCTTTTTGATTATGAGATTCTTAAACAAGATGATGTTATAGGAACATATAATGATTATTCTGTAGATATTTTTCCAAATATTACTAGTGAACAAGATGATTTTAAAATTTTAATTAATGCTATTGTTATGACGGCAAGTAAACAGGGGGTTCAAAATACAAGAAATATTTTAATTCATATTTTAGATAATGAACCTTTATGGTATCAGTATTTTCCTAGAGGTAATAGAGAAAAGATAGAGAATATCGGGATAGATAATGTTATTAGGCTTATAAAGGAATATGCTAATTCTTTTGAAAATTCATCTGTAACAGTAAATCTTTTTTTGAAAAGATTGTATGAAGATGATGCAAGATTTAAAGCGGTTGTTGATATTTTTGGAGAATCTTTGGAGGATGTAGCTTCTAATGAAAAGAAATTAGAAGATGATTATTCTTCTAAATCAGCTAAACATTTTAAAAAGATAATTTCTAATGATACAAACGAAGATGAAAGTTTAAAAGAAGATATTTTTGGAGATAGTTTATTATTATATAACGATGGTAAGTTAGTAATTATTGGAGATATTGATTCAAATAAAATTGAAGATGCGGCTTTATATTTAGTTCATGAATATGGAGAAGATGTTTTAGACAATTTATCTATTTTTGATTTTGAGGTTATTAATTCACAAATTGATTATGGTAAAATTTTTAAACTTGGCGATACTGAATATACTGTTAGTAAGGATGAAACTGGTCTTATTAATATTTATGATAGTTTAGGAAATGTTGTTTATGTATTTTCTTCTTTGATGACATCTATGGTTTCTAGTAATAGTTCTATGAGTATAAAATAATCAGAATTTTCTGGTTATTTTTTTGCCAAAAAAAAGGAAATTTGTATTTTTTGTCGTATGTTTTTAATAGAGGTGAAAAATATGCGAGTAATTGATAGAAAAATTTTTAGTGAAATTTTATTTTCAAAAGTGGCTTTTAGTTATAAGAAGATAGATGGCAAAATTTTTTTGACTGGTTTTTATCGAAAAGTCTTATTTAAAAGTAATAAGTTTGACTTATAAATGGTGCTTTGTTACAATTTATTATAGAAAAGGAGAGTGGTTTATGACTCCACATAATAATGCGAAAAAAGGGGAAATTGCTAAGACGGTAATTATGCCGGGAGATCCATTGAGAGCTAAGTACATAGCTTCAAAATATTTGGATGATTATAAGCTTGTAAATGATGTTAGAGGTATGTTTGCTTATACTGGTTTTTATAAGGGGAAAAAGATTACGGTAATGGCACATGGTATGGGAATGCCAAGTATGGGTATATATGCTTATGAGCTTTATAAGTTTTATGATGTAGATGAAATTATTCGTATTGGCTCATGCGGAGCTTATTTAGAGGAAATGAAACTTTTTGATATTATTTTAGCAACTTCTGTTTATACAGAAAGTAGTTTTGCTTTAACTTTAAATAATGATTTATGTCATATTGCTTATAGTGATGAAGATTTAAATATTAAAATTGGTAAGGTTGCTTATCAAAATGGTATTAAATTATACCGTGGTATGACGGCTTCATTAGATTGTTTTGATGTTTATATGACAGATATATCTAAGTTTTTTGATAGGATGCCAGAAGGTGTGAAACCGATTGCTGCTGAGATGGAGGCTTTTGCTTTATTATATATAGCTAAGATGCTTGGTAAAAAAGCGGCTTGTTTAATGAGTGTGGTAGATTCTAAATATATTAAAGAGGTGGCTAGTGCGGATATGCGAGAAAAAGGACTGGATAAAATGATAGAACTTGCTTTAGATAGTGCTATACAATAAATTTTTTTGGACATAATATTTGTGAGGTGTAATATGAGATTTTATGATTATAATATTGATAATTTTAATTTGCATGTTATAAAGACTGCTCGATTTAAGACAGTTTTTTATAGTGTAAATGTTAGATTTGAAGATGCAAAAGAAAATGAGAAATATACGTCTTTACTTAGTAGAGTTCTTCTTCAAAGTAGTAGCCGGTTTGATACGCTTAGGGAGATTAATGCTTTTTGTGCTAGTTTATATGATCCTTCTTATAATATAAGAGTTGTCGATAGTGGCTCACAGGCTATTTTAACTTTGACAGCGAGCTTTGCTAATGAAAAGTATACAGAAGAAGGTATGAATAGGAAGTGTTTTGAATTTTTATCAGAAGTTTTATTTGAACCTAAGGTAATTAATGGAGCTTTTGATGAGGAAGTTTTCGAAGTACAAAAGGAAAAACTTTTAGAAAATTATAGAACAATGAAAGACAGGCCACAAAGTTATGCTGGAAGCCGATTATCAGAAGAGATGCAGATTAGAAAGTATAAAGTTTATTCACTTGATGAGCTTATAAGTGAAATTGAGAAGGTGGATGCGAAGGGACTTTATGAGTTTTATAAAAAGATTATGGGCGAAGGGAGTTTAGATATTTTTGTTTGTGGCGATGTTGATCCTTTAGAGATTAAAAATTGTTTAAGTAAAATAATTAAATTTAAGGGAAAAAGAAAAGAAAAAATAGAACATTATGTAAAGCAGCTTAGTTATAATAAGGAACCTAAGATGGTAATTGAGCCGGCTTCAAATGCTCAAAGTAATTTAATTGTTGGATGTAAACTTTTAGATTTAACTAATTTTGAAAGAGATTATGTGTTTGTTTTATATTCATGGATATTAGGTGGTGGCATGAATTCGCTTCTTTCACAGACAGTTCGTGAGCAGAATTCACTTTGTTATTATATTTATGCTGTACGTCTTAGTTTATTTGATTCTATGAGAATATATGCTGGTATTGATGGCGATAAGTTTGAAAGGACTTACAAACTTATTCAAAAGGAAATGAAGAGAATGGAAAAAGGCGATTTTCCTTTAGAGCTTTTTGAAGGGGTTAAGGAGATTTATTATAATTCTTTGATAAAGATTGAAGATTCTCAAAATGATTTAGTTGGCAGTTTTACTTCGGAGGTATTTGTTTATAGTGATGATATAAATACGCGTAAGAAAAAAATGGAAAAGGTTACTAAAGAAGATGTTATGAATTTGGCTAAAAAAGTACATATTGATACGGTTTATTTGTTAAAGGGAGAACGATAGGATGGAAAAGAAAAATTATGAAGGCTTAGATTTAGATGTGTATGAAGAAGTGTTGGATAATGGTCTTAGAATTTATATTTCGCCAATTGAAAGACATACAATTCATGCGAGAATAACAACTTTTTTTGGAGGTTCGACTTTAGAATTTAAGTTGGATGGGGATTCTTCTTTTATCAAGGTACCTGGTGGTGTAGCTCATTTTTTGGAGCACAAAATGTTTGAAAAGGAAGATGGAAATGATCCTTTAGCGGTTTATGAAAATAATGGGGCTTCAGGAAATGCTTTTACTAATGAGTTTGTGACGGCGTATCATTTTACTGGTGCTGGTCATTTTTATGAAAATTTAGAAACTTTACTTAAGGCGGTTCATGAACCTTATTTTACTGATGAAAATGTATTAAAAGAAAAAGGTATTATTTCACAGGAGAAAAAACAAGATTTGGATAATCCTTTTTCAATTGTTTATGAAAGATGTCTTGTTAATACTTTTTTTTTTTTTTTTTTTAAAAATACGGTTTTAGGTAGTTTAGATGATATTAATTCAATTACGAAAGAAGATTTATATAATTGTTATAATACTTTTTACCATCCTAGTAATATGATTTTGACAGTTAGTGGTGATGTTAATCCTAAAGAAGTAATAGATTTTGTTAAAAAATTTTATAAGGATTATGATTTTAAGAAAAGACCTAAGATAATTGTTAAGGAAAAGAAAGAGCCTTTAACAGTGGTTAAAGAAAAAGATATTATCCATATGGATAATTTATCAAAAGAGGTTATGATTAGTTATAAGATTAAAAGACCAACTTATGTTAAAGATGAATATTTGAATCGCATTTATTTTTCATTTTTGCTTGATTTGAAATTTGGGGCTATTTCGAAAATTGTTGATGTGTTTGCGAATGATGCAAATTTAATTTCACCTGTTTCTTCTTATTTAGAGCCGGTTGGGGATTATTATATGATTATTTTTAATGCTACGGTTAAAGATGATGCAGATTCATTTATCAATTTAGTTGATAAGACTATGAAGGAAGATGAGTATAGTTTAGATAGTTTTAATTTGATTAAGAAGGCTATTTTAAATTCAATTATTTTATCGACGGAAAATGCGAGTGGCATTTGTTCGATGATAGCTAATCAAGTTTATTTTTATGGCGCACCTATTTATGATATGCATGATAAGCTTAAAAATTTAGATTTTGAGACATTTAAAAAAGCGACTAGTGGCGCTGATTTGAGTAACAGAAGTGTGGTTGTTTTAGAAAGTGAGGATTAAGAGGCAATATTTATTTGTCTCTTAGTTTTTATTTTACTTAGGGTTTTAATTTTATTTTCAATTTGTTCATATTTGTTTTTTTCAATTTCAAAGGTGTATATAATATTTGTTTGATAATCTTTTTTTATTTTTTCTTCTTTTAAAAGATAGTCAATTTGTTTTTGATGTTCGTAAGGGACTTCAATTATTATATTATAGCCTTTTTGGATATTTACTATTTTTGTTTTATTTAAAGCTTTTTTAACAGAGTTACTATATGCTCTAATTAGTCCACCGGCTCCTAGTTTGATACCACCAAAATATCTTATTACGATACATAAAATATTGGTTAAATTATTTTGCTTTAAAACATTTAAAATGGGTATTCCTGCTGTGCCACTAGGTTCACCATCGTCTTTACATTTTTCTTTTCCATTTATTATATAGGCAAAGCAGTAGTGAGTTGCGTTTTTATATGTTTTTTTGGTGTTTTTTAATATTTGATTTATGTCGTTTAGGCTATTTATTTTGGTTATTATTGTAATAAATTTTGATTTATTAATTATTATTTCGTTTGTTATGTTTTCTTTTACAGTTTTCATTAATATCACCTATGTAAATTATATGGGAAAAATCATTAAAAGACAAGATTTTTAATTTGTTTAATGTTTGATTAAATGTTATAATTACTTAAGTGAGGTGAGGAGTTATGATAATAGATAAGCTAAAATTAGTTCCACATAAACCAGGGTGTTATTTAATGAAAAATAAAGATGGTGTGATTATTTATGTGGGTAAGGCTAAGGATTTAAGAAACAGGTTAAATTCTTATTTTCACTCTTCACATACTGGTAAAACGGCTAGACTTGTTAGCGAGATTGCTGATTTTGATTATATTGTTGTTTCTTCGGAAACAGAGTCTTTGATATTAGAGATTAATTTGATTAAGAAGCATGATCCTAAGTTTAATATTTTACTTAGGGATGATAAGACTTATCCTTATATTGAACTGACTTTAGATAGCGTTCCAAGATTATTAATAGTTAGAAATGCGCATAGAAAAAAAAATAAAACTAGATTATTTGGACCTTATCCTAATGTTTATGCAGCAAGGAAGGTTGTTAATTTACTTAATAGGTTATATCCTTTAAGAAAATGTCAAACATATCAAAAAAGGCCATGTCTTTATTATCATATAGGTCAGTGTTTAGGTTACTGCACTAATGATGTATCTAAAGAGAAGATAGAGAAGATGGAGAAGGATATTGTTAGTTTTTTAAAGGGAAATAGTGATATTGTTACCAATAAGTTAAAGGAGGAAATTCAAAAGGAAAGTGATTTATTACATTTTGAGAAGGCTTTAGAGCTTAAGAATTTATTAGATGATATTAATGTTGTTTTAGTTAAGCAGAAGATTGAAGTAAATGACAATATTGATAGAGATATATTTGGTTATTTTAGTGATGGTAATTATTTGAGTGTATTTGTTTTTTTTATAAGAGGAAGCAGGATTGCTGGACATCATCATCAAATTATTCCTTTAATTGATAGTGAATCTGAAGAATTAACTAGATATATTGCAAAGTTTTATGAGAAGGCTATTTTACCTAAGGATGTTTTAGTACCTGATATTGCTGAAGTTAATTTACTTGAGGATTATTTTAAAGTAAAGGTAAAAATCCCATTTAAGGGTGTTAAGAAAAAGCTTGTTGATATGGCATCAGATAATGCTAAGAAACAACTTGAAGATGAGATGGAACTTGTTATTAAAAATGAAGAGAAAACAATTAAGGCTAATGAAGAACTTAAGAATATTCTTGGATTAGATAAGTTAGACAGAATTGAACTTTTTGATAATGCACATTTATTTGGAACTTATAATGTTTCTGGTATGGTTGTTTTTATAGATGGCATGCCGGCTAAAAACGAATATAGAAAATTTAAGATTTCTGTCGATAAAAATGACGATTATGGGACTATGAGGGAAGTTATTTACCGAAGATATTTTAGGGTTTTAAAGGATAATTTAGTGAGGCCTGATTTGATTATTGTCGATGGTTCTATTGGTCAGATGAATGTGGCAAAAGAAGTTTTAGATAGTTTAGGTATGCATATTAATTTGGTTGGTTTAAAAAAGGATGATAAGCATGCGACCAATGCTTTAGTTACGTTTGATGGCGAAATTAAAATTGAGAAACGTAGTAATTTATTTCATTATTTAGAGCGGATGCAGGATGAGGTACATAATTTTACAATTAATTACCATAAACAAATTAGAAGTAAAGGGCTTTATGCTAGTATACTTGATGATATACCGGGTATTGGTAAGGAGAGAAAGAAGGAATTACTTAAAAAATATAAGACGGTTCAAAATATGAAAAAACAAAGTGTAGAAGAACTTTCTAGTATTTTACCTAAAAAAGTGGCTTTAGAACTTAAAAATATTTTAGATAGTTTGGATAGTGAAGAGTCAGAAAAAAACAAATGATTTATCAAAAATATTACTTGTTTTTTTTTTTTTTTTTTTTTTTATTTTGAATTTGGCTAAAATAGGAGTTTTTAAAATGAAAGAAAAAATCAAAGTGTTTGCAATACATTTTTTTATTGGTTTTTTATTTTTAGTATTAACAGCAAATAGTATAAATGTAA
>CALVRS010000026.1 GCA_944358725.1 uncultured Bacilli bacterium | reverse complement strand
AGAGGTGTTCAAGCTGGATATGCGAAGTATGAGACATTTCCTGTTTGGAATTTACCTTTAAAACATCCTGTTAATGTGGCTTATGAGGCAGCGACTGCTGATTTAAAGGATGTTAATATGATTGACTCTTTTCATTTAGAAAAATATGGTATTACTTCAGTTAATTACAATCGTGATTTAGCTGTATTTCCGGTACTTAAAGCTATTCTTCATAAGATTACTGGTAAAGATATATATTATTCGCCAACTGATATGGGTGTTAATATGATTGGTTTTTGTATTGATGACGATGAGGCTTTGAAAAAAGCTAGTAGACAAGAGATTATTCGTAGATATTATAAGGCTTTATGTGATTATAAAATTGGTGATGCAGAAGAGGATGTATATAAGAGAATTAGGCTTTTAATGAATGAATTAGAGATAGATCCACTTAAAGAAAGACCTGTTATAGGAGTGGCTAGAGAAAAGAGTAGTTTAGAAGATTTACCAGTTATTGCATTAGAACTTAGTAATGGTAAGATTATTACCGGAAAGAAAACCGAACTTTTATCTCCTGCTAGTAGTTTAATTTTAAATGCGATAAAGGTACTTAATAAAATACCAGATGATGTTGATTTACTTTCTAAATCTGTTTTGGAACCTATTTTAAAATTAAAACCTCTTAGTAATCATTCTTCAAAGTCTTTAAATTTAGAGGAAGTACTTATTACTTTAAGTATTTGTTCTGTTACTAATCCAATTATTAAGAAGGCTTTAAAAAATTTAAGTAAGTTATCTGGTTTAGAGGCACATGCATCTTTTATGGTTTATAATGGTGATTTAAATACTTTAAAGAGACTTAATATTAATTTAACATGTGATCCTGTATTTTATTCAAATAATTTATTTATGAATGAGTAAAAAAGCGGTAATTTATTTACTGTTTTTTGTGCTATAATATTTTGCAAAGGAGTTTAATATGAAAAAAAATGATATTACAAATGAATTAGTTCGAGATGATGAGTTTTTAGAAATAGTTGCTCCAATACTTGGTTCAAATGAATTTCAAAAGAGAAAAAAATGGGTACATCACGAAAATTGTTCATTATATGAACACTGTTTAGTTGTTTCTTATTTATCTTATAAAATTTGTAAGAAAAAAAGGTGGCATTATAAGGATGCGGCAATAGGTGGTTTACTTCATGATTTTTATAAAAAACCATGGCAAGAACATATATATGATAAGACTCCTTTTTTCAAGAAACATGGTTTTGTGCATGCACATGAGGCAATGGAAAATGCTTATAAATTTTTTCCGGAGCTTATGAATGAGAGGATTGCTAATATTATTGAAAGGCATATGTTTCCTTTGAATATAATTCCGCCTAAATATAAGGAAGGCTGGGTTGTAACATATGCCGATAAAAGACTTTCAATGGATGTGGTTGTTAATATTAAAGCTTTACCAAAATATTTAGGTTTAGCGCGAATTTTTCACAAAATTAAAAATTTTTTTAGAAGGTAGGTGTTTTTATGGATGATACTATAGCGGCTATTTCAACGGCTCAAGGTGTTGGAGCAATATCTATTATTAGGGTTAGTGGTTTTGATGCTATCAAAATTGTTAGTAGAATTTTTTCTAATAAAGATTTTAAAGATGCTCCAAGTCATACTATTCATTATGGATATATAATGGACGATAATGATAAAGTTGATGAAGTTTTAGTTACTATTATGAGGGCACCTAAAACTTTTACTAAAGAAGATGTTGTTGAGATTAATGCTCATGGTGGTATTATGACAACTGATAAAATTTTGGAGTTATTACTTGTTAATGGCTGCCGACTAGCTGAGCCTGGTGAGTTTACAAAAAGAGCTTTTTTAAATGGTCGCATTGATTTAACAGAAGCTGAAGGAGTTATGGAACTTATTAATTCTAAAACAGATATTTCCCGGAAAATTGCTTTAAATCAAGTTGGTGGCAAGGTTTCTAATATGATAAGAAAACTTAGAGATGAACTTGCTTTAATTATTTCTAATATCGAAGTTAATATTGATTATCCTGAGTATGAAGATATTGAAGAGATGACTATAAATAAGATTAATGATAATTTAAGTGATCTTGAAAATAAAATTGATAAGATTTTAAAAGAAAGTAAAAATGGTGAAGTTTTAACTAATGGTATAAAAACAGTTATTGTTGGTAAACCTAATGTTGGAAAGAGTAGTTTACTTAATAGATTAATTGGAGAAGATAAAGCGATTGTTACTGATATTAGAGGAACAACTCGTGATAGTGTGGAAGCTACTTTGAGATTAGATAATTTGATTTTAAATTTAATTGATACGGCTGGTATTAGAGATACTGACGATTTAGTTGAAAGTATTGGTGTTGATAAAAGTGTTAAACTGATTGATCAGGCTGATTTAATTTTGTTTGTTGTTAATTATAATGAAAAATTAAGTAGTGAAGATTTAGCTATTTTAGATAAATTAAAAGATAAAAATTATATAACTATAGTTAATAAATGTGATTTAGATAAAAAAGTTGATGATGATAAACTTAAAAATACTGTATATGTTAGTGCTTTAAAAGATGTTAATATTGATGAAATAGGCAAAAAGATTAAAAATATATTTAATTTAGAAAAAATAGAAACTACTGATTTAACTTATTTAACGAGTGCGAGAAGTTTAGCTATTTTAAGAAAAGTTTTGGATAGTGTGAAAGCTGTTAGAAAAGGTATAGAAAATAATTATCCTATTGATATGGTGGAAATAGATTTAAAAGATATTTGGAATTTACTTGGAGAGATAATAGGGGAAAGCTATGATGAAGAGTTATTAGATAATTTATTTAGTAGATTTTGTGTTGGAAAATAAAAAAATATATAAGGAGAAATATTTATGTTTGATGTGACTAATGAAATTTATTATCATATTAATACTGGTAAAAAATTACAAATTGGTGATATTCTTGTGATAGGAGACGAATTTAATAAATTTTATTATGATATTTATAACATAGAACATTTAAGTAACTTGAAAGATGCTAATGAATATTTAATCGAAATGAAAAAAAATAAATCTTATACATTTGATAAAAATATTTTTGATTTGATTTTTCAAACAGTTAATGATGATGCCATGATTACAAGAGAATTGATTTTTGAAGAAGAAAGAAAAAAAATAAATTTAGATTTACCTTCTAGATTAAAGTGTTTATATGTGTGTAAGACAAATGAAGAAGTGAGACAATGGATTGATATTTTTAAAAGAACAAATAAAAAGGATTTTCAAATATTAAAACTTAATTTAAATGGTAAAATGTTTATTGGTGATGCTTCTTTTATTTTAAGACAAAATATTTCTTTAAATAAAAAGAAAATTCAAGCTAGAAAATATTGGAATGCTGATAAAAAAGATAATATAAATGAATATTTATTTATAGGTACAGCTGAAGTAAAAGAAATTTTAAATTTATAAAATTTGATTAAGTTGTAATATGAAATTATTTGATAATTTATTTAGTAGTTTTTGTGTTTGAACATTTACTGAATATTTCTTAATATAATCATAACAAATAACTATACATTAATTAAAAAAGTTTAATTTATTATTATTTTGAAGTATTGTTAGTTTTAATTGACTAACTTT
>CALVRS010000025.1 GCA_944358725.1 uncultured Bacilli bacterium | reverse complement strand
TTAAAATTATAAAATATTACATCAAAAAAGTAAGTTCTTTAATTTTTGAACTTACTTTGTCAACAGCCTGAAGCCATATATAACTATTAATTATATATGGCTTATTACTTAAAAAGTATAAATAAATTATTACTTAACTACAATATTTACTATCTTATTTGGAATAACAATTTCCTTAACAATGTTTTTGTTTTCAATATACTTTTTAATATTATCTATTTTGTATACTTTATTTAAAATACTATTTTTATCTTCATTAATCTCAGTCTCTATACTTCCTCTTAATTTACCATTAATTTGAATACCTATAGTAATTTTATCATCCAATACTTTGTTCTCATCATATGTTGGCCAAGATTCATACGCTATTGTATTATCATGACCTAACATCATCCAAATTTCTTCAGTAAGATAAGGCGCTATAGGATTCAAAAGCTTAATAAAATCTTCAGCCATATTTTTAGGAAAAACTTCTTCCTTATAAACCGCATTTATAAAAATCATCATTTGGCTAATAGCTGTATTAAAATTCAAACTTTCAAAATCCATCGTAACCTTTTTTACAGTTTGATTATAAACCTTCTCTAAATTTGAATTATTTTTATTAACAATCTTACCAGAAGTATATAATCTATAAATTCTTTCTAGAAAACGCTTCGCCCCTTCTACTCCCTCTGTACTCCAAGGCTTATCTGATTCTAAAGGTCCCATAAACATTTCGTATAACCTAATCGTATCAGCTCCATAATTTAGAACAATATCATTTGGATCAACAGAATATTCTGGATATCTTTTTCCCATTTTAATACCATTAGAACCCAAAATCATCCCTTGATGCACTAACTTTTTAAACGGTTCTTTAAAAGGCGTAATACCCTTATCATATAAATAATGATTCCACATTCTAGAATATAAAAGATGTCCAACCGCATGTTCTGGTCCTCCAACATATAAATCAACTGGCATCCAGTGCTCTAATAATTTTTTATCCGCTAATTCATTGTCATTATTTGGATCAATATATCTTAAATAATACCAGCTAGACCCAGCCGAACCAGGCATCGTCGAAGTTTCTCTTTTCACATCTTTTCCTTTATAAGTTGTATTAACCCAATCCTCAGCCTTTGACAAAGGAGATTCCCCCGTCTTACTTGGAGAATAATCTTTAAGTTTTGGTAAAATTAATGGTAAATCCTCTTTATCTAAAATACCTATTTTTCCATCTGGATAATATACTATCGGAATAGGTTCACCCCAGTATCTTTGTCTAGCAAAAATCCATTCGTGAATTTTATAATTTACTTTTCTCTCTCCTAAGTTTCTCTCTTCTAACCACTCTATCATTTTATTAATAGAATCATCCTTATTAAGTCCATTTAAAAATTCCGAATTAACATGTATGCCATCACCTACATATGCCTCCTTAGAAATATCACCACCATCAATAACTGGTATAATCTCTAAATCAAACTTTTTAGCAAATTGATAATCTCTTGAATCATGAGCCGGCACCGCCATAATAGCACCCGTACCATATGTTGCAAGCACATAATCACTCACCCATATAGGAATTTTCTTATTATTCACTGGATTAATTGCATAAGCCCCCGTAAAAACACCCGTTTTATCCTTATTTAATTCAGTTCGCTCTAAATCAGATTTTAATGAAGCCTCTTTTTGATATTCCTCTACTTTATCCGCACAATCATCTTTTACTATCTTTGATAATAATTTATGTTCAGGAGATAAGACACAATAAGTTGCCCCATATAAAGTATCTGGTCTAGTCGTAAATACTTCAAACTCCAAATCACTATCATCAACTTTAAACTTCACTTGTGCCCCAATAGACTTTCCAATCCAATTTCTTTGTATTTCCTTAGTTGACTCTGGCCAATCAATCTCATCTAATCCAGACAAAAGTTGCTCTGCATACTTCGGTATATCAATAACCCATTGTTTCATTTTCTTTCGAACAACAGGAAATCCACCTCTTTCACTTTTTCCATCTATAATCTCATCATTAGCCAATACTGTTCCTAACCCCTCACACCAATTCACTGGCATTTCAACAATTTTAGCTAATCCATCCTTATACAACTGTTCAAAAATCCACTGTGTCCATTTGTAAAATTTTGGATCTGAAGTCGATAACTCTTTTGACCAATCATAAGAAAATCCAAGCAAATTTAATTGCTTTTTAAAAGTTGCAATATTCTTTTCAGTAAAACCATCAGGATGATTACCTGTCTTAATAGCATACTGCTCAGCCGGCAAACCAAAAGAATCCCATCCCATAGGGTGTAAAACATTAAATCCTTGCATTCTCTTCATTCGCGCAATAACATCCGTTGCCGTATATCCCTCTACATGTCCAGCATGTAAACCAACACCAGATGGATAAGGAAACATATCTAAAACATAATACTTAGGTTTTGAAAAATCCCAAACATCAGTTTTAAAAGTTTGATGTTCCTCCCAATATTTTCTCCATTTTTCTTCTATTTTTTTAAAATCATACATTAACGAACTCCTCCTTTTGTAACGATTATACCATAAATATTAAATTATTGCTAAAACACACAATACTTATCAATCACATTCAATACCACTTCTTTTTAATATTAATACCTTTTAAAAAGCTTAAAGTAACTACATCCATCTGAACCGGACATAAATGATTTAAAGGATGTAATAACTTAGAAGCACACTCTTGTATCTTAACTACACCACCAGTTATAATTATATAATTATTATGAAGTTTTCTAACTCCTCTAATATTTTTAGGAAAAAACTTCTTCTTCGGACTTATCACTCCAAAATTAAAATTAAAAACACCAAATGGCACACATCCATCATGAGTATGACCACACAAAATTAAATCATAACCATCAAATAAACCAGCGCACTTTTTGTCAAAACTAAACTCCGGAGAATGCGTAAGTGCGATAGCCGGTACATCACATTTTTTATATAATAAATCATGCTTCAAAAAATCATCATAAAAGGCCTTAAAATTATACTTATCATCATTATAATAATCAAAAGTCTCTGTATAACCCATAAACATTATATTATCATCAATATAAACCTTATTATCTAAAAGACAAACACCCTTAAAACTATTTAAAACATCTCTTATTTTATCTAAATTTGTTCTAGCACTTTTTCTATAAATATAATCATGATTACCTAAAACAACAAAAGTTTTTGCCACACTAACTGCAAATAAAAGCAAATCCTTTAGCTTGAAAAAAGAAGATTTATTATCAAGTTCCTCTAATCTATCGATTAAATCACCAACAAAAACAATATAATCAACCTTTTCCATAAGCATTCTTTTTTTAATCATGTCTATTTTTTTAAAACTAACCATATCACTTATATGAACATCGCCAATAACTAAAATCTTTAAATCTTTTGAAACCTTATCATTAAAAATTCTAGTATATCTAACCTGTACATAATCATCTGCAAATATTCGCATATAACCCCCCCTTTTTTTATCAAAAATTTTATTTTTAATCATTACGCTAAAGAAAAAGGCTCTAAAGCCTTTACAACTAACTAAGTAAATCTTTTAACCTCAAAGGATTTTGAATAAAATCTTTTGCTTCAGGGACTAAAACTAATAACGCTCTTTTAAGTTCGTCACCATATACAGTATCCATATACTCAAGTGAATCTTTAAAATAACTTCTAACAACTCTATATTCATCAATAAAATCATCTTCAGCCTGATTTACCCTAATTAAATAACTATATTTATTACCATCAATAACCTTCTCAGCAATTACAAACCACTTATCATTATCCGAAAATTCAACAACCGTATATAATCCATTTTCCATAACATTCTCCTATCTAACTTTTGTAATTTCCCTAATAACATCATCAAGTCCAACAAAACCTGAAGGATTAGCCATATTCTGTCCCATCAATATAGCATTATTAGGATCCTTCGCTAATTCAGCCATAAATGCAGGATCATTAAGCTGTTCTGGCGATAATCCCATATAACTATTAGTTGCTGTATTAAAAACATCTAAAGGATTACTACTAAACCATTCATTTGAAATAACTCCATTTGCGTTATTTACCGCATCATAAGCATTAGTAAACACCGTCTGTCCCTCACCAATACTAGAATAATCTAAAGAAACTGGTGCATTAGCCAAAGTATCATTGACCGTAGAAACAGCATTATTTACCACATTAACATTTTCTGGATTTAATAAATCATTAATGCCATTCATAACTTGCGGCCCTATTACAAATATACCAACCCCTATAATAGCAATAACTCCAGCCACAATCATAGCCTTCTTCTGCCATGATAAATTTTTAAACTTTTGCCATAAAGTAGGAGATGCTTTCTTGCGCTTAATAGGCGTTTTTGAAGAAACAAGATCAGAATCTTCATTTGGTAAATCTATAACCTCAGGCATATCTGGCATCACATCTAAACCTGATATATCCTTATTATCTAAAATATCATCAGATTTAACTAAAGCTTTATCATCTTTAACTTTTTCTTCATCATTAGATAAATTAGATTCTAACTCATCTTCTTGATTATATTTTGAAAAAGCATCCACATTACCTATAACATCGATATTACCATCTTTTGAAACATTAATTTTAAAATCAGCACCTTCAATAAAATTATTACCAAAATCTAAATCATTAATAAGTTTTACCTCTTTAATATCAGTATTTTCATCAATAAAATTAATATCAAGTTTATCAAAATTACTCTCCAAATAATCACTTGTAAAATTACCAACAACATATAAAATGCCATCATTTAAAATAAGCGTATAAGGTGCGGAAAGCAAATTAGGCTTAAAATGTTTGCCACCAACAGAAGGTAAAGAAGAAGCATTCTTATTGTTAAATGAAATTTGATTATCAAGTTTAGGTTTCATCTTCAAAATACTATCTTTTTCTTTACTATAAGCAGCATCATAATCCAAATCATTTAAACCATAACCATTAATTAAATCACCATTTAAACGTCTAAGCTCAAGTTCAAGTAATTTCTTTTGCTGCCTATAAGCAGTTTCATAATTAATATCATTAACTGAAAGCGATATATCTAAAGCACTATCATAATCACTATAATGAAATTTAATAGGTTCTTTTCTAATATATCTTTGTTCTAAATCATATAACTTATTTAAAATAATAATCTCATTTTTAATTTTATCTGTCTCATTTTGAAGTAAATATAAATCCATCTTTGAAATATCTCCATTTTTCAAAGAATTTTCATAATCTTTCAGTTTTACATTATTATCTTTTAAAATTTTTTCTAAAAAATTTATTCTATCCTTCAAATTCAAAATCATCACCTCCCAAATTTAAAAAATCATACACCTAAATTATAGCATATCTAAGCCAAACTAAACCATTTTTTTACTTAAACTTTACATTTTACTCTTTCACACAAACACCAAGTAGACTAACTAAACTAACGCTTTGAAAACTATTTATAATCATACCTTTAACACTACATAAATCAAACATAGCATCTGTAATATTTGAAGAAGAAAAATCAACTTCCTTAAGCGGTGTATTTAAAAACTCAGCACCTTGAAAATTTACCTCTTCTAATATAAGCTTTTTTAACTTAACATCCATAAAAGAACTATCAGATAAATCGCTTTTTAAAATTTTCAAAGAAGAAATATTGGCCCCAGACATATTTAAATATCTACCATTAACAAACTCAAAAAAGCAGTTTTTTAAAAAACTATCGATAAAACTAACACCACTTAACTTACAATTTTTAAAAGTAGTATTCTTTATCAAACTCTCATCAATATTTTTATTAGATAAATCACAATTTTCTAAAACACATCCGATAAAACTAACACCATCAAAATCAATATTATCAAAATTGATATCTTTAAAAATACAATTTTCAAAAGTTACATCCTTTAAAATACTTTTATCCTGCACACTTTCAAATAACAAATTACTAAATGTTATACCAGTATACTCTCCATTAAATCTGCTTTTTAAAACTTCCTTTTTTAACATAACTACCTCCCATTATATCAAAATAGTTCGCCTAAAGCGAACTATAAAACTTAACTAATTGAATTTAAAAGACTATTATACTCATCTAAAAGAGAGCTGCTATTAAAAATAATCTTATCATTCGAAATAACCCAACTACTTTGATTATTAGAAAGTAAATTTAAAACATCATTAGAAACATTTAAAATATTAATCAAATCATTAACTGCTTTGTCAAGCTCATCATCCTTAAGTGTATCCATATCTTTTAAATATACATCTTCATATAAATCTATATAATAACTATCTAAATTTTTATCTGAAATATAAGACATAGCTTTTTCTTTAGTTAAATACTCTGGATATTTTTGCTTATAATCTTCTAGCTTTTTCAAGACATCTGAAATATACCTTTTAGAATTAACAAAATCTTTACCATCCTCTTCATAATTTTCTATTGTAAGTAATGAAGAAATTTTCTCATTTTCTAAAATATCTTTAATTTCAAAAAGCGTACTAAAAGTATCTTTTAAATATGACTTCATACTTCTTTCTAAAATAGCATAATCTCCGCTCGTCACTGTTTGGTCTAACTTCGCATTTACCCTATCCATATCTATCTCTTGAGAGCTCATTAAATTATTAATCTCTTCAATTTCTTTATCAAGCTTATCCTCTTGCTTTAAATCAGATAAAACCATATATCCTATTAATCCAGCTATAAAAAGTAATATAATAGCTATAATAATTATAAGTTTCTTTTTCATACCCATCACCAACTTAATTATAAAACAAAAATTAGAAAATGTAAACTTATTTTTTAAAATTAGAAAACTCATAACTCATATCAATCAAATTAATAATTTCATTATCTTCTAAAGTATCATTTAAAATTATCGTTACCCAATTTTTTTTATTCATATGATAAGCAGGATATATTAAATGGGAAAATTATATAAGAGGTGTCGTGGAATGATTTATGAAAGAATGAAAGATATAAGAACGTATTTTGGAAACACACAACAAGAACTAGCTGATATGCTAGGTGTTAGTAGATCTACTTATGCTGGTTGGGAAAATGGTATTGATGCTATTATTCTTCCTTATCTAAACGAATTTTGTAATTATTATGGTGTTAATCTTGATTATATTTGTGGACTAACAAACACTAAAAAATATGAAATTATAAACGATAAAATTGATAAAGTGATTTTAGGTAATCATTTAAAAGAAATAAGAACTAAAAATAATACATCTCAAGAAAAGATAGCAGAAATAATAAAGGTAGATCAGTCTAATTATTCTAAATACGAACTAGGGAAATTATATATCCATACTTATGCCTTAATTGAATTTGCAAAACATTATAATATTTCTATTGATTGGTTATGTGGAAAAAAAGAAAATAAAAACATTAGTTAAATTGAGCATTATTAATTTCTACAAAATCTGTCCAAAATTATATTGACTATTAGCAATATTTTTGTTATCCTTAATTTGTCAGCTGATTAATATTAGTTGATGTAGTAGAATCGTCTGCTTGTATAGGGACGATTTTTTTATTGAATTAATTTAATATATCAAAAAAACAGGGCAACCTGTTTTTATTTATTTTTCAATCTAAGTAATTTTTGTTCTGCTTCTTCTACAAGTGAAGAAACATCTTCCTCCGATGTTGGAGGAACAACCTCTGTTACATTTGAACTTGTTATATAGTTAGGATTAAAAGACACATTTCCCGATAAATCCAATATAGTTTGATTTGCAATATTCCTATGAGTTAACGATGATTGAGCATGAACTAATATGTCAAAGCATTCTTGTTGATTATGTCTTTTTGCACTCATAAGGGCATTATCTCCATCTAAACACTTTGCATTTACATTTGCTCCTAATAAAATTAATAATTCCAATAATTCTTTATGTCCATGTCTTGCTGCTGCCATTATAGAAGTTGTTAAGTAATTATTTGATTGATTTGCATTCGCTCCTGATCTCAATAACAAATATGCTATTTCTAAAAATCCTTTTCTTGCACAAAGTAATA
>CALVRS010000024.1 GCA_944358725.1 uncultured Bacilli bacterium | reverse complement strand
AATACCATTTGTTTAAATGTTTCATATTTGGCACTGCTTGGACCAATTGAACAAATTATTTTTGTTTTTTTCATGAAAATCACTCCTTTTGACATTTTTCACAATAATAAGTTCCGCGTCCGCCAACATTTATTTTAGTTATTTTTGAATGGCAAATAGGACACTCCTTTTTGGTGTGAACAAGCAAGTCTATTTGAAATCCACCGTGTACTCCCTCACTGGATTCATAACTTTTGATAGTTGTTCCACCTTTTTCTATGGCTTTTTCTAGAACTATTTTTGTATATTTTATGATATTTTGATAGTCTTTGTCATTTAAGTTTTGGGCATTTGTTTTAGGATTTATTTTAGATAAAAAAAGTATTTCGTCAGCATATATATTACCGATACCAACAATTATAGTTTGGTCTAAAAGTTCGGTTTTAATCGGTTTTTTATGCAATTTTTGTTTTAGGTATTTGGGAGTTAGATTTTTATCCCAAGGCTCTAATCCTAGATCTGACAATGGCTTTTGATTTAAAGCTTGTTCTTTTTTTACTAAATACATTTTTCCAAATTTTCTAGTATCATGATATCTTAGGTCGGTTTTATCTTCAAAATGAAAGATAACGTGCTGGTGTTTTTCTTTAGGATCGGATGTTTTTCTGATGAGATATTTTCCTTCCATGCGAAGGTGCGATAGCAAGTAGTAATCATCTAGTTCAAACATTAACCACTTACCTCTTCTTTTGATATCATGGATGATTTGGTTTTGAATTTGTTTTTTGAATTTTT
The DNA here is from genome assembly GCA_944358725.1 of uncultured Bacilli bacterium. Taxonomy (GTDB): domain Bacteria; phylum Bacillota_I; class Bacilli_A; order RF39; family UBA660; genus Coprosoma. Next base: position 7,111 of record CALVRS010000024.1, on the reverse strand, counting down.
CAAGTTCGGGATAGGCAATTATATTATCCCAATAAATAGATGCGGACAGTATTTTTTTATTTTTTACTTCTTTTATTAATGCCTTTTTGACGGTTTCAACTTCTGGTAATTCAGGCATTTTACCACCTACTTCTCTTTGTATTTAGCTTCAATAATTATCTTACCATTTTTGGTTTTTTTCGGTTTTTGAAAGTTTTTTATATATGGTTTTACGGCTTTATATATTTGATAAATGCCTATGGCTATTATTATAAATAGCAGAAAATATATGAAAAAACTGGCGAAAAAAAATAAGATAATTACTCCTAAAATAAATAGTAAAACTTCTTTTACATTAATGTTCAAAAAAACCACCTAATTCATTATAACATTTTCTTTACGCTATTTCAATTAAATTATGTGTTTTTTGGACGGTTTTTCATGGAGTTTTTGACTATTGACGAAATATTTTTTACATGATAAAATTGATTTAGTAAATCAATGACAAAGAATAGTAGTATGGACTTTATTTTAAGAGAGTTAGTGGTTGGTGCGAACTAATAATTGGGTTTATATGAATCTACTTTGGAGAGAAGCTAATAACTTCCGGGATGACCGTTATCATAATTAAGCAGCCGTATAGGATGGTACCGTATTTCATATACTCCTAACATAGGGCTGCTTTTTCTTTAAATGGAGGTGTTTATTTATGAATAATTGGTTAAAATATTTTAATGAGGCTGAGATTTCAGGATTTAGGGGGGCTGAGAATTTATATGGCAAGGCTTATTTGATTTGCGAGAAGGTGTTTGAAGGCAAGAAAAATAAGGCTGGTCTACCCTATATGGATTATTTAGTTTCGGTAGCTGATTTATTTAACGATGATAAGGCTAAGGCAGTATCTTTGATGCATGATATTTTTAAGGAGACTGATCTTACGGAAAGTGATTTAAGTTATATTGGTTTTCCAAGTGATGTAATTAATGCTATTTCAATTCTAACAAGAGGTAAGGATGAGGAATATGACAATTTTATTAACAGAATTATTAACAGTAAAAACAGACTTGCTTTAAAGGTTAAGAAAGCTGATTTAAAGCAAAGTATGGATGTTAGTGGTTTTGATGTATCAAAGGATTATTTAAACAGAATAGATGTTAGATACAAACCACAATATGAGAAGATTAAAGTTTATTTGAGTGAATCAGAGGAGAGTTAAACATGATAGATATTAAATTAATACGTGAAAATAAAGATTTAGTTAAGGAGAATATAAAAAAGAAGTTTCAAGATAAGAAACTTTCTTTAGTTGATGAGGTTTATGATTTAGATATTAAGTGCAGGGAGGCTAAGTTAAAGGGAGATGAACTTAGGGCACTTAAAAATGAGAAAAGTGCATTGATTGGATCTTTAATGCGTGAAGGCAAAAAGGATGAGGCTGAGAAGGTTAAAGCTGAGGTTAGTAAATATGGCCTAGAGATTGAAAAGCTTGGCAGCGAAGAGGAAGAATTACGTAAGAAAATACATGAAGATATGATGGTTATTCCAAATATTATGGACGCTTCTGTGCCTATCGGTGAAGATGATAGTAAAAATGTTGAACTTGAAAGGTTTGGCGAGCCTATTATCCCTTCTTTTGAAGTACCTCATCATGCGGATATATGCGCGAGACTTAATGGCTTAGATAAGGAAAGTGCGGGCCGAACTAGTGGCAATGGTTTTTATTATTTGATGGGTGATGTTGCAAGGCTCCACTCTGCGATGCTTAGTTATGCTCGTGATTTTATGATTGATAAGGGTTTTACTTACTGCGTTCCACCTTTTATGATTAGAAGTGATGTTGTAAATGGGGTTATGAGTTTTGAAGAGATGGATGCGATGATGTACAAGATTGAGGGCGAAGATTTATATTTGATTGGTACTTCTGAGCATTCGATGATTGGTAAGTTTCAAGGGCAGATTATTAAAGAAGAAGAACTTCCTATTACTTTGACTAGTTATTCGCCTTGTTTTAGAAAAGAAGTTGGGGCTCACGGTATTGAGGAACGTGGCTTATACAGGGTTCATCAATTTGAAAAGCAAGAGATGGTTGTACTTTGTAAGCCTGAGGATGGTATGAAGTTTTATGAAAAAATGTGGCAATATACGGTTGAATTTTTTAGAAGTTTAGATATTCCGGTTAGGACTTTGGAGTGCTGCAGCGGAGATTTAGCTGATTTAAAGGTTAAGTCTTGTGATGTTGAGGCTTTTAGTCCTAGACAAAATAAATATTTTGAGGTTGGTTCTTGCTCTATTTTAGGAGATGCGCAGGCTAGAAGACTTGGAATAAGGATGAAAACTAAAAATGGTAACGAATATTTAACGACTTTAAATAATACTGTTTTGGCTACGCCACGCGGGCTTATTGCTTTTTTAGAGAATAATGTAAATGAGGATGGTAGTGTTAATATTCCTAAGGTTTTAAGACCTTATATGGGCGGAAAAGAAAAATTAGTTCCAAAAAACTAATTTTTTTTGTTTGAAAAAAGGAAATCCCCTACTTTTGTCGTATGTTTATATATGAAAGGAGGGATTTCCATGTTTAATTATTTAGCTGAACAAATTAGGTTTATTATTTATGTTATTTGGGAATATTTTGATTACAAATCAAGATAAGTGACTGTCACCATTTGTATAATCTATAGTTATACCATCTTGGACATTATATATATAAACGTTAAAGCAAATATCTTTACATTTATCTTCGACGGAGCTTGCTTCTATTTGTATGCCGCTTGCGAGCAAGTTTTTATTTTCATATATTGGGGTTGCTCTATACAAGACGTGATTATTTGTATTTTTGATATATTCGGCGACTTTATTTTCAAAATCCAGCATGGCTCCGACATTAGTTTGTCTTGTGCAGGTGATGAGATTTTTTTCGTTAGCGTTTTCGCCAGTTAGTTGATAGCCAATTAAGTGACAGCGATTATACAAATATTTACCGCTAACGATATCATATTTAACGGTGTGCCAGCCTGAGGGTTTTATCATGCCGATTGAACCTCTTTCTTCTTTGGGCATGGTTTCTTTTCCTACTTTAGCAAAGGCGGTGCCTGCTCTATTTAGATAATCTAGATTGCTATATGTTTCAAAGGTTTCTTTATTATAATCTTCTTCTTGGAAGTTTGGTTTATTATTATTTATTTGAACATAAGCTTGACCATTATATTTAGGAAGATCATTTAATGTATAAGTATGATTTTCGATTAATGGCTCTGTCATGAAAGATTTTATTTCATTTTGATAAGCTATGGTTAGAAATATAACAATTGTTAATATTGATATGATTATATTTCTATTTTTTGTTTTACTTCTTTTAGCCATTATTTTGCCTCAGCCCAATTTTTTCCATAGTTGATATCGATGGATAGTGGTACGTTAAGAGGACACACATTATCCATGACATCGGTAACGATTTTTTTGACTTGCTCTAGTTCTTCTTTTGGAACATCAAAGATTAATTCATCGTGAACTTGGATTATCATTTTTGTTTTGAGATTATTTTCTTTGAGGGCTTTATATACTTTTACCATAGCTAATTTAATGATATCAGCGGCGGTTCCTTGAATAGGTGTATTTAAGGCAATACGTTCTCCACTTTGTCTAATGGTATATACGGTGTTTTTTAGCTCTGGGATGTTTCTTTTACGATTGAACAAGGTGGTTACATAGCCTTTTTCTTTAGCATGACTAATGGATGTATCCATATATTCTTTAATGCCGGGATAGGTTTCTAGGTAGGTATCGATGAATTTTTTGGCTTCGGCTGGTCGGATACCGACATTTTCGGCAAGGCCAAAGCTACTAATACCATAAATGATACCGAAGTTTACGGCTTTGGCTACTCTTCGCATTTCACTGGTTACGAGATTTAGAGGAACTTTAAATATATCACTAGCGGTTTTAGCATGAATATCTAGTTTATTTTTAAAGGCTTCTTTGAGGGCTTTGACATCGGCCATATGAGCTAGTACGCGAAGTTCTATTTGTGAGTAGTCAGCACTTAAGATATAGTCATAGGTTGGGACAAAGGCTTTTCTAATTTGTTTACCGAAGTTATCTCTAACGGGGATGTTTTGAAGGTTTGGTTCAATTGATGATAGTCTTCCAGTTCTCGTTAGGTTTTGGGTATAAATGGTATGAATTTTTTCATTTTGAATTGTGTTTATTAGCCCTTGAGCATATGTGCCATAGATTTTTGATAGTTTTCGATATTCAATTATTTGACTTATGATTGGATGTTTATCTTTTAATTTATTTAAAACGTCGATGGCTGTGGAATAACCGTTAGCGGTTTTCTTTTTATGTGGAAGATTTAGTTTTTCAAAGAGGACTTCACTAAGCTGGTTTGGGGATGAGATATTGAATTTACATCCAGCGGTATTATAGATATCTTTACTTAAGAGTTCTAGTTTTATTTGGATGTCTTCGCCCATTTCTTTTAAGACATTGGCGTCTACTTTAACGCCTTCATATTCCATATCGGCTAAGACGGTGGCTAGCGGAAATTCGATTTCGTTATATAGATATTCGATATTTTCTTCTTTTATTTTTGTTTGAAATAGGTCTTTAGTTTCATAGATGAATTTAGCTTTGTTTATACATTCTTTAGCGATTATTTCGATATCTGGTTTTTTTAGAGCGGAATTTTTACCATAGATTTTTTCATAGAAGTTTAGTTCATAATCTACTTGGTTTGCAAGATAAGCGATATCATCTTTCATGTTATAGTCTAATAGGGCGCCGGCTATCATGGTATCAAAGGTGACATTATTTATTTCGACGTTTTGCCATTTTAAAGCTACTAACATTTTCTTTAAATCATAGGTATATTTTTTATTTTGGGTTAAAAATTTAGGGTTTTGTTTTAAAATTTCTAGAGGAATAAAGTAAGCTACTTTATCATTATATACACCCATGCCGAGTATTTCTGATTTATGATAGTTTTGACCTAGTATTTCTAGGTATACGGCGATTTCTCCTTCGATGTTTATTTCGTTTAGATTATTAATTATTTGAATATTTAGTTCTTTTTTTGGTGTTTCTTGCTTTTTTTGTTTTTTTAAGAAAGAATAAAATTCTAAGTCTTCATAAATTTGATTTAGTTTTTCGGTATTATCTCCTAAGTATTTAGTATCTTCAATGGATATTTCTAGGGGAATTTCTTTGATGATGGTGGCTAAATGATATGATTTATAGGCGTTTTCTTTATCGTTTTTGAGTTTTTCGCCGAGTTTTCCTTTAATATTATCTACATTTTGATAGATACCATCTAATGTTTTATATTCATGGAGTAATTTTAGGGCGGTTTTTTCACCGACGCCTTTAACTCCTGGAATATTATCGGATGGGTCACCCATTAAGGCTTTTAGGTCGATAACGTTGATTGGTTTGATGCCATAGGCTTCTTCAAAGGTTTTTTCATTATATCTAATATAGTCTTTTTGTTTTAAAAGTTTTATATCAACATCAGAAGATAGTAGTTGAAGTAAGTCTTTATCACTACTGACAATGGTGCCGATAAAGTCTTTATCATCGTCACAGAATTTAGCAAATGTACCTATTATATCGTCGGCTTCGTAGCCATCTATTTCATAGTATTTGATGCCCATTGCGGTTAGTAGTTCTTTAGCTTTTGGGAACTGTTTTTTTAGTTCATCTGGTGTTTCTACTCTACCATCTTTATAGCCTTCATATTCTTCGTGTCTAAAGGTTTTTCCTTTATCGAAGGCAACTATGATATATTCTGGGGTTTCTTCATTTATTATTTTATTAATCATGTTTGTAAAACCAAATAAGGCATTGGTTGGAAAGCCTTTACTATTGTTCATAAAGTTGCCATTATAAGCAGTTGCATAATAGCTTCTAAACATTAAATTATTTCCATCTATCATTGTTATTTTTTTCATAATTAAATCACCCTAATATTATTTTATAAGAAAAAGCATTTTATCACAAGAAAAAAGTTCTTATTTTGAACTTTATTTTAAACTTTGAATAGTTTTTTCATCTAAACCTGTTAATCTAGAAATATCAGATATTTTCATTTTTTCTTTTAACATGTTTTTAGCAATTTCTATTGCTTTATTGATTGATCCTTGTTCTAAGCCTTGTTCTAGGCCTTTTTCTAATCCTTGCTCTAATCCTTGTTCCAAGCCTTCTTTTGTTGCTTCGTCATGGTCAATTTTTTTCATCCATGCCTCCATTTTTTCTTTGTCATATAATCCTATAATGTGCTCATCTTCATTTAAATCTTCAATTATTTTTGCCATATTTTCCAAATCCTTATCTCCTTTAGATATTTCTTTTAACTTTTTCCTACTTGTTAATTGAAACATTACTAATACTTTCTCAATTTTTGAAAGTTCAATATTATTATAATACTTATCTAAAGGATTTGCCATATTTATGTGTATTCTTTTGAAATTTTCTTCTTCTATAAATTTGCCTGTATCATCTTTCATTGTGAATTTAATGAATAAACGATCATCAAATCTATTTACAACATTAAAATTTAACTGTAATGTTTCACTATCATCTATTTTATCTCCTGATAAATATCTATCGTATGCAATTTTATGATGATATACATTATTTTTAGCAATCATACTGGCTTTTGCAGTTCTATTGGCTTCTATATTTATTATTGTTCCTTCTACTTTTACTATAATATCAGTTATCTTTTTTCTTTCTTTATAGTTTTCAATTGGTAATTCTGTATTAGCAAATACTAAATTTTCATAAATATATCCTGGCGAATAAACTGTTATTTGGCTGATAATTAAAGATAATAAATTTTTAAATTTTGGATTTTGAATAATGGATTTAAATATTGGATCAAACATTGGTGTTATGAGTGTGTCTGAATTTTTCTTTGTTTCAGGTTTAATAATTGTTTTTGGCATACTTGCCCTCCTTTCTTTTTGAGGTAACCCTCTATATATTAACATACGACTTTTTTTTAGCTTTTCCTTTTTTGATGGAAATTTTTTAGATATAACTAAAAAAGATGATTTATTAATCAAAAGTTTTATTAATTAAATCATCTATTTTTATTTCATAAATTTTAGATAAAATTATTAATTTATCTAAG
>CALVRS010000023.1 GCA_944358725.1 uncultured Bacilli bacterium | reverse complement strand
TCACCATCAATAATAACAAAACCAAAGCCTTTCTTATTAGCTGCAAAAATTCCTATTTTCTGTGACTTATCGTCGAACTTCGCATACTTTCCCTTATTTGTATATCTAATTTTCAAATCCTTAATCAATTTGCTTAAAACATCAGGAAGTAATGGAATTTCCTCATCAGTTAATCTCTCTAAAATCTCATCATAAGTAAGTGCCTTATTATGACCATTTATAATATTTAAAACCTTATCCTCCATCTATAAACACCCCTTTATTAAATTACACATTTATTTTTCTCTTTAATAAAATAGAAAACACTAAATAAAATAGAACCGATAAATGCCACAATCATGTCAAGCATCGTATCAGTAACTCCTGTTGCCTCAACTCTTTGAGCATCACCACCAAAAAATATATTGCACACAAACTCAAAAGTCTCCCAAAGAAAAGCGCAAAAAGCACTAAAAGCAATTATAAACAATATTTTAAACCACACATTTTTAACACCCTTAGGAAGTAAAAGCATACCCACATAAGCCGTAACTACACCCGAAAAAGTATGTACAACCTTGTCAAATCCTTCCCACTTATTGTAAAATTCTAAAGTTACTCCCATATAATGAGCTAAAAAGATAAATATAAGCCAAATAAATATAATACCATCATTTAATTTAACCTTAAAAATTTTATTGATAATATAAGGCAAACTAGCCGTTAAAATAATACTAGAATCTTTTAAAATAATAACAATTCCTCTATCAAGCTCCCCTAAAATCGCAAAAAATGAACAAACTAAAGTTACAATAAATAAAATTATGTTAATTTTCTTCATGACCAATAGCCTCCACATCTACCTGATTAATCGCATCAAATCTTCTAGTAATCTTATCCGTAGTTGTATGAATATCCTTAACATCTTTACTAACCGTTTCTATACTTCTATAAAGTTTATCCCATCTATCTTTATAACGTTTAAACTCAATATCTAATAATTTAAGCTCATTATGAATAACTTTTGTATACTTATCTCTTTCAATATTTTTAATAATAATTTGAAGAGTTGTAAGCGTACTAATCAAAGTTGTTGGACCACATATCCATACTCTTTTTTTATAAGCATAATCTAAAACATCTTGATGATAGGCATTAACTTCCGCAAAAATAGCCTCAGCCGGTAAAAATAAAATTGCTTGATCTGTTGTCTCTCCCGGAATAATATATTTAGAAGCTATCGCATCTATATGCCTCTTCATATCCATCTTAAACTTCTTTAAAGCCATATCTTGATTAGGATTTTTCTTATCGACCATTGCTTGATAATCCTCAAGTGGAAACTTAGAATCAATCGCAATTAAACCAAGTGGTTCAGGCGCGAAAATCACACTATCTGCAATAGTCCCATTACTTAAAGCATACTGAAGCCTATATATATTATCTTTATTTTCTCCAAAAATATTAACTAAAATATGTTTCAAATTAACTTCCCCAAAAATACCTCTTGTTTTCTTATCAGTAAGTACTGATTGTAAAGATACAATATCACTAGATAAAGAATCAATTTTCTTTTGAGCTTCATCTATTTTAGATAATCTCTCTAAAACAGATGTAAAAGTTTTGTTAGTCTTTTCAAAATTTTGATCTAACCTTTCATTTACTTTATCATTTATCAAAGTCAAACGATGTTCTATTCGTTCATTTAAAACATTAAAATCATCAGCTAAATTCTTATTTATATCCGTTTTAAACTCGCCCAATTCCCTTACCATCTCAGTTTCTAACTTACCAAGCCTTTCAGTAATATTAGACTCGTTTACATTCTTCGTCAAAGAAATTATCGATATAATTAAAATAATAATTAATAATCCAATTATCACATATTCCATATTATCGCCTCTATTCTCTATTCATTATATCTTATCTTTAACCGCTGTTCAAGAATAATTATATAGTTTTCTAAATAGTTATAAACTTTCCTTATATATAAAATAACAAAAACATCAATAAAGATGTTTTCAAAAATTTAAAAGCCAAGCTTCATAACCACCAATAATACTATAAACTTTATACCCCTTCATCATAAGTATTTGCGCTAAAGTCCTAGAAGAAATTCCCTTTTGACAATAAATATAATATACCGTATCTAAATTTAAATATTTAGAAGGATCAGTCAAAAGTAAATTAGCATTTATATTCAAAGCACCTGGAATATGATTATCATTAAATTTTTCCACACTTCTTATATCAATAACATTAGGATGGCAAAGTTTCAAAAAATCATTAACTGTAATTTCCACCATATCACCTCTAACATATAATATGCTGAAAAAACATAATAAATCATTATAAAAGAAATAGAATTAGTTCTATTTCTTAATCATCATCATCTGCAAAGAAATCGTCAAAAAATTGATCATCTGTAACATAATCTTTATTAAATGAAGATTCTTTTTTATCAGCTTTAGATTCATCATTCTTTTCTTTCTCAATAACAGTCTGATTAACTTTATTTGTTATCTTTGCTGCAAAATCCGCACCATTAATTGCCGGCTTAACTTCTTTTTTATTTTCCTTAAGTTCTTTACTTTTAGCATCAACTTCTAAAGGATTAATATCACTATTACCAGCTAAACTAGCAGGAACTTTAACTGGTGTAATCTTACCAACATTTTTACCCAAAGCACTAGCTTGTTTCTTAGCTTCTTCTTTTTCTAAACGTTCAACTGCCTTATCGATGTTTTTAAGCATATCCTCCATACTCATTGGCTGCTTTGCTCTAGCCGGCATACCTGGTAATCCCGCACTTCTGTTCATATTAGGCATCACCTGACTAATAAGCTTATTCATACTCTCTTCTCTTTTAGCTTCTCTTTTCTTATCCACAAAAGTTTTTAAATCAAAAATATGTAATTTTTGCTTTTCCCTAGTTGTATAAGTTGCTTTTTCACATTTATCATTTTCTCCCCAATCAATTTGATAATCTAATTTTAATTTAGTCCTAAAAGGATCCATTCTAGAACGTAATAAAACAATTTCTCCAACTTTTAACTTTTGTAAATCACTAACTGTAATAAGCGGTCTAGTCTCCTCTATAGCCTTGCCATCTTTATCTTTTTTATCAGTTTTGACCTTTATCTCACCACACATCTCGCTGATCTCTTTTAAAGCCGCAAGCTCAGTACTAATCAAATAAACCGTATTAGTACAGTTACCTCTAATCGTATCTCCTTTTTCTTTACCATAAACTTCAGAAAGCTGTGCATAGTTTTGAATAACAAAGAAAAATCTCATACGTCTACTTCTAGCTGCTGATACCATAGTATCAACATCTTTTAAAGGTGGCATATTAGCAAACTCATCCAACAAGAAATTGGTTCTATAAGGTAATTTTCCACCACACTTTTGAGCATAATCAACAAGAGTTTCATAACACTGTTTAAGAAAAATTGTAACAAGTGAATGATATGTCTTCTTCTCATCTTGAATTACAATAAATACAGCTGTTTTTTTCCTACCAATATCCTCAAATTCAAAATCACTATGTGAAAGCATCTCAGATAAATTCTCACGAGCTGCAAATAATCTAATTTTCTGTTTAAAAACAGATAAAATACTACCTTTTGTATCACTAGGTGCCGAAATTGTTGAAGAAGCACTAATATAAGCTGGTGAAGTTGGATCTTTAAGTTTAAAATATTCATTTGAATAAGTAGAATTAGGACCACATTTTTCCTCACCAAGTGTTGTAAATAAATTAACACTATTTAAATTTATCTCTTCCTCTTTTGCATCTTCAAATAAACCTAAACAAATAACAAAAAAATAATCGGCAGATGTTTTCTCCCAAAATGGATCATTATTCTGAGCATTCTCATCATACAAAATATTCATCGCAAGGTCATCCGTAAGCTCATTAGCTTTATCAGAATTTCCTTCTTTATAATACTTATATGGCAAATGAAGTGGATTCCAACCACTACCTTGCTGTGGATTACGGAAATTTAAAAGTACAACATTATACCCTCTTTTTCTAAGCATCTCAGCTGTATTCTCATAAATTTCACCTTTAGGATCGGTAATAATCATTGACTCATCATGTTTTGCTAAAGAATGTACAAGCGGAAAAATAGCAACTTGTGTTTTACCTGCACCAGTAGAACCAATAATTAAATTATGACCCTCTCCATTATCAACCCACATTTTTTTACCATCATTAATAAGTGGGAGTCCACCTGCATCTGCTTTAGAAGCTTGAACCTTAACCATAGTAAGTTCTTTTTTCATCTCATCAACACTAGTCCATCTAGAATATCCTTTAGATGCTTTTTTAGCTTCCGTAGAAAAACCAATACCTTTCTCTCTATCAAAAAATCTATCAGACACACTAAATACACTAGCCACTAAAGCAATAATATAACACGCAATAGTCATACCAATCATACCAGGCGCAAAAGCTGGTAATGGATTTAAACCATGAAATGGATGATCTAAATCACCTTTCGCAAACTGAATAATATTTAAAAGTGCAATAGCTACAAAATAAAGTAATACCACACAGTAAAGTCCAAAAATTATCCAATCTTTTTTATCTGCTCTAAACTTGAGTTTCATAAATAAACCCTCCTGTTACAAAATTACTAAACTATCAATAAAGAAAAAATTATTAAAAATAATCTTTATATAAAATTATATCACATATTACTTTTTTTTTCTTCATTTTTATTAAAATAATTAACTATATTCCCTTAAATATTGTCAGTATTTTTTCTTAATTCAGTTTCATATAAATGTTTATAATTTAAAGACTTCTCTAAAAGTTCTAAATGAGTACCCTCACATTCAATATGACCATCATTTAAAAATAAGATTCTATCACTATCTATAATCGTTGAAAGTCTATGAGCAATAATTAAAATAGTATACTCACCTTGCATATTAGAAATAGCCTTTTGTATTTCTTTTTGAGTTTCATTATCTAAAGCACTAGTTGCTTCATCAACTAAAATAATTTCTGTCTTTTGTATCAAAGCTCTCGCAATAGCAAGTCTTTGCTTTTGACCACCTGATAAAGTAACCCCGCCTTCTCCAATTATAGTATCATACTTATCGGAAAGTGTATTAATAAAATCATCTAAACAAGCCATCTTACACGCATCTATCATCTCCTCATCAGTTAAATCATCCTTAACCAACTTCAAATTATCTTTAATACTTAAATTAAAAATATAAGGATTTTGATTAATAACAGTAATATTACCTCTAATACTTTCTCTATCTAAATCATTGATATTAACACCATCTATCAATATTTCTCCACTATCAGCTTCATACATCTTATCAATCAAACTAAATATTGTACTTTTGCCACTACCACTTTTACCAACAAAAGCCGTTGTACTATTAGCTTTAATCTTAAAAGATAAATTATCTAAAACTTTATTATTACCATAACTAAAATCAACATTTTTAAACTCAAAATTACCTTCAACTTTATCTAAATGAATCTTTCCAAACTTCTCTTTTTCAAAAACATTATTATCTATAATATCGATTAGTCTCTCAGTCGAAAGATTAAAATCTTGAATACATTGAAGTAAATTATTAATCGAATATATTATATTGACATTTTTCATAGAATAATTATAAATTACAATAGCAATTGGAATAGTTATCATATCATTTTTCAAAAAAATAATTAGAAAAATAATTAATAACAAACTACTCAAATCTATTACACTTTCATTAATTAAATTATATGTTCTGTTTACAGCATTCATCTTATATCTAGTTTGATTTAATTTTTTAATTTTTTGATCCATAACATTAATAAAACTATTTTCAGCATTAAGCATTTTTATATCTCTTGCCCCTCTAACAACTTCTCCTGTAAAACCTGATACAGTATCTTCTTCTTTTCTAAACTTTTTATCATTACTATAATAAGCTTTATACTGAAACTTAGTTAAAACAAATAATAAAATAATAACTAATAACATATAGAAAAAAATCCAAAAATCTATAACAAAAACAGCAATCAAAACCCCAATATTACAAATTATATCAGACATATTAACATTAATTACATTAAAAATACTTGATAAACTACTAGTATCACTCATTAATCTTTGAATAAAAAATCCTGATGAATTACTATCTAATGTCTTATTTTGAAGCTTTAAAACTTCCTTACCTAATGATACTTGAATATTATTAAAAGTCTCACGGTAAATAATATTAAAAAAATAATCATTTAAACACCTTATTATATTTCTAAATATCTCTACAAGAAAAATAATAATAGCAATAGACAAAAGTTGCCATAATTTGTTTGAAGTCAAACTCACAATTAATTCCGCACTTAAAATTGGCAAAATAATACCAAGCACAGCCATAATTATTCCAATTAAAATAATAAAAATAACTTTTAATTTTTGTCCCTTAACATATCTCCACGCAAATTTTAAATTCTTTACAAATTTTTTCATAAACTACTCACCAATATAATTATAACTTTACAGTTAACTGTAAAGTCAATATAAAATTTCATCTTAAATAAAATGAAATTTGGTTCTTCAATTTCTAGTGGGGAGCTAAATTTAATATTTGCCTTTTAAATAAACATAAAAACAAGCATAAAAAATTTATACATTTTTTGCTTGTTTTTTTCACATTTTTTTGATTGCCATTTTTAAAATTGTTTCAATTTATAAACCGTGAAATATTAGTGAAATATAAATAGAAATTTTTCTTTTTTTTCATAAAAACTATATCCCTTTTTTCCTATTTTCTTCCCCTAATTTTTTGATTTAATATATATAAAAGTCGTAATCTAAAAAATTCAAAATTCTTATATCCATATCCTAATCTCTTTATATC
>CALVRS010000022.1 GCA_944358725.1 uncultured Bacilli bacterium | reverse complement strand
AAAAAATATTACTTGTTTTTTTTTTTTTTGTGATATCTTGAATATGGATAAGATAGGAGATGTCAAAATGAAAGAAAAAATAAAAGAGTTTGCAAAACAATATTTGATAGGATTTGTATTAGGAGTAATAACAGCAATTAGTATAAGTGTAATAGCAGCGACATATTTTCCAAGTGGAGATGTGACATATGATAATACTGAGAGTGGACTTGAAAGTACAAATGTTCAAGGAGCAATAGATGAGCTTTATGGAGTATGTTTTCCACCATCAGCAGGTGATCAAATAATAGAAGATAATGGATTAAAAAAAGATCCGTATGAATGTAGATATTTCTTTACAGGAGCAAACCCAAATAATTATATAACTTTTAATGATGAAAAAGCAGGTTGGCGAATAATATCAGTTGAGTGTGATGGAACTATAAAAATAATTAAAGATACGTATGCATTTTCTTCTGTTTGGAATAATTCTTTAAATAGTGATTGGAAAACTTCTTTTCTTAATACTTATTTAAATAATACATATTATAATAGTTTAAGTAATAAAGCTCAAAGTCAAATAGTAATCCATAATTTTAGTATAGGAGCTGTAAAAATCAATAATGAAGATTTAGGAAGTCAAATTAATGAGGAAAATAGTCAAAAGTATTCAACAAAATTAGGAACAGCCACTTTAAGTGAATTTATTCGAGCTAATAGTAATATGACAGGATGTGGCTCAGATTATTTATTGTTTTATAATGGAATAAAAAATGGTTGTAAAGAGACAAACTGGATGGATGAAGATTGGTATTGGTGGAGTATTACAGCAAATGATTCTTATTCTTCTGGTTATGCAGTTATTTTCTATCCATATGCAAATATTATAAATTATCCTGTAAATTATGTGCCACTAGAGGTAAAACCAGCTGCTTACCTTTCTTCTGAAATTCAAATTACTGGAGGAACAGGAACAGAGTCTAATCCTTATACCTTTGGTTAAGTATAAAATAGTAGGTAGAACAATTTGGCAAACTCCTGCTTGAGTTTGGTAACCGGGCAAAAAAATTTATTTTTGGGTAGTATATTGAGTAATACTGGATTAAAGACTTATAGGATATATAATTCGAATAGGCATACATTAATTAAGTCGCTTGAACTTTATAAAAATTTATATTACAATGAAAATAACCAAGAACTAGAAGTTATATGGTATACATTACTTATAGCAAAAACATTTAGTGAGTTATATAAACTAGCTAAAAAAGTACTTGATGAAAAGAAATTAAAAAAAATAAAAGTTCTAAAAATTAATCTTTATTAAAATAAGTTTATTGGTCCAAAAGAAAACAAGTTATCTAACAAAAATATTACTTGTTTTCTTTTTTTTGTGATATCTTGAATATGGATAAGATAGGAGAGGTCAAAATGAAAGAAAAAATAAAGAAAATTATGATTGGATATTTACCAGGATTTATAACAGGTTTAATAATTTGTGGAGCAGTAAGTGTAATAGCAGCGACATATTTTCCAAGTGGAGATGTAACATATGATAATACAGAAAGTGGACTTGAAAGCACAAATGTGCAAGGAGCAATAGATGAACTTTATGGAGTATGTTTTCCAAGTGCTGGAGACCAAATAATAGAAGATGGGGGCTTAGAAAAAGATCCTTATGAGTGTAGATATTTCTTTACAGGATCAAATCCTAATAATTATATAACATTTAATAATGAAAAAGCTGGCTGGCGCATAATATCAGTTGAGTGTGATGGTCGAATAAAAATAATGAAAACAGCTTGGATAACTGATACGTCATGGGATACATCAAATAATAACAATTGGGCCCGCCCAGCAAGTTTAAATACTTATTTGAATAGTACATATTATAATAATTTGGATAGTACTGCTAAAAATCAAATTGTAGCTAGTAACTTTAGTATAGGTGCAGTTACTTGGGACAATAATAATATGAGCACGCAAGTAAGTAATGAAAATTCAACTTTATGGAAAGGACAAGTTGCTTTGCCAACAATGAGAGAATATTTAAGAACAAATAGTAATAAGAGTAGTTGTGGTACTTTAAATTTATATAATGATAATGCTATTAATTGTGTAAGTACGGGATGGATGGATAGTGAACGATGGTGGTGGACTTTGACGCCTCGTTCTGGTTATTCTTATACCGTGTTACGTGTTGATGCTAATGCTCTTGGTAGTATTTCTGGCGCGGCTGAGGCATATTCTAGTGGTGGTGTTCGTCCCACTTTATATCTTTCATCTGAAGTCAAATTGTCTGGTAGTGGTACGCAGTCTGATCCATATGTTGTAAGTTAAAAATCAGAAAATTAAATATTTTTTGATTTTTTTCATGGATAAAAAAGGAAATAAGAAATTTTTGTCGTATGTTTATATATAAGGGAGGTTTTATAAAATATGAAAATAAATAAAGCAAATATTCAAAAGTTAGACAAAAAATTATCTTTAATCCCATTAAGCTATGATAGAGCTTTTAAGAGCGTTTTTAAAATAAATTTAGATATTTTAAGAGATTTTTTAAAAGTAGTTATTCCTTTAGATATAAACAATGACGATAAGATAAATCTTCTTGATAGTGAAATACCAGTTACAAATCAAAAAGAATATCAAA
>CALVRS010000021.1 GCA_944358725.1 uncultured Bacilli bacterium | reverse complement strand
TATAATGAACATGAAGATGCGGAATATACCAAAAAGTATATTGAAAATTTAGGTGGACGATGTTTATTAATTTCTGGAGATTTAAAACGTCCTGATTTTTGTAAAATGGTAGCTGATAAAACAATGGAGTATTTTGGTAAAATTGATATTTTAGTTAATAATGCAGGAGTGCAATTTCAACAAAAAAGGTTAGAGGACATCTCTAACGAACAATTTGATTATACTATGAAAACTAATATTTATTCGATGTTTTATTTAACAAAATCAGTTTTAAAATATATGAAGGAAGGTTCTATTATAAATACTACTTCGGTAACTACTTTTTATGGAGAACCAGAGTTAATTGATTATGTTACTAGTAAAGGAGCAATTGTTGGTTTTACAAGATCACTAGCTACTAATTTGGCAACTAAAGGTATAAGGGTTAATGCGGTAGCTCCTGGAGTATTTTGGACAGCGTTACAGCCTAGCTCGTGGATGCCTAATAAGATTCCAACTCTTGGGGCTGATTCTGATATGAGAAGATGTGCGGATCCATATGAGATTGCGGCTATTTATGTTTATTTAGCATGTGATGATTCTTCATATACAACAGGGCAAGTATTTCATATAAATGGGGGACAGTATAAAGGTTAGTCTTTATACTGTTTTATTGTATTGTAAAAATTTATAATCTTTTAACATATATAATTTTTTAAAATTAGTTATAAGTTTTAAAATCTTGTGTATTTATGTACACACCACTTTTCTTACTGGTACTTTGCCAGTAGAAAGTATTATAATTATTATCACAAAAATATCAAAATAAAAGCTTTGAATTTCCAAGACTTTTAATGTTTTTGATGATAATTATTTTATAGTGATAATGTATATGGTGCATTATAAGTGCCTTTTCCTCCTGTAATTTGTACCTCAGAGGAGAGGTATACAACAGGACGTGTACTCAAATTAATGTTGGTGGGAGAACCATAGTAGTACAAGGAGCCGTTTGGATACACGGTAAACACACGGTCAGAGGTGTCAGAATAAGGTGTCAACGTCCACCAATAATCATTATTATCCATCCATCCTGTACTTACACAACTACTATAATTATCATTTATTAATAAAAGTGTTCCACATCTGCTTTTATTACTATTTGTTCTTATATACTCACTTACCGTTGGCAAGGCTACTTTTCCTTCCCATGTTTTAGAATTTTCATTTTTTATTTGTGTACTCATATTATTATTATCATTAATTGCTGCACCGATACTAAAGTTACTAGCTACTAGTTGGTCTTTGGCTGCCTCATTTAATTGGTTATTCAAATATGTGCTATTCAAATATGTATTTAATGTGTCTGGGCGAGCCCAATTATTACTTTCACTTCTATCCCAGACTATGTCTACTATGCTTTCTGTTCTTATTATTTTTATTGTTCCATCTGTCTCTACTGATATTATACGCCAGCCCGCAGCTTCTCCATTAAATGTTATATAATTATTTGGATTTGCTCCTTTATATATATACCTATCTTCATATTCATCTTCATATAATCCATCACCTGAAGTCACTATATCTACATTTTCTAATATATAATCTCCTATTGACGGTCCTGGTGGAGTTTTACACGCATTATAAAGTTCATCGATGGCTCCTTGGACATCGGTTGAATTTAAACCACTTTCGGTATTATCATAAGTTACATTATTACTAGAAAAATAAGTTGCAGCCGATACTCCAATAGTTCCAAATATTAATGCTGTTATGGTACATAGAAAAATTCTATTTTTGAAAATTTTTTTTATTTTTGATTTCATTTTTTTATTCCTTTCTTTTATATATTTATGTTATCTGTAATTATATTTTACAACAGATGTGTTCATTTTTCAACACTTATGTTGTAAAAATTTTTAAAATATTTTCATGAGGTGATTTTAATGTACTATAATGAAAAAATTGCTTATGAAAGGGATAAACAAAATATTACACAAAAGGAAATGGCTTTTAGACTAGGTATAAAACAACAACAATATTCTAGATATGAAAAAGGTATTAATGTAATGCCGGTTACTTATCTACCTAAGATTTGTGAAATTTTAAATGTATCTGCGGATTATATTTTAGGATTAAATGAAAATAAAAAGATATTAAATAAACAAAAAAAATAAATATAATGTTTGGTTTATATTTATTTTTTATGATATTCATTATATATAGTGCTTTTAGGAACGTTGCGCTCTTTAGCGACTTTTTTTATGGCTTCATTTTTAGTTAGTCCATCTTCTATATATAAATTTATATGTTCTTGGATGGATAAATTATCAAATGTTTTTATTTCTTTATTACCATCTATTATGATTACAATTTCGCCTTTTAAGTTTTCCACAGTTTTAAGAATGTTTTCCACATTATCTCTTATTACTTCTTCATATTTTTTACTAATTTCTCTTACAATAGCTATTTTTCTATTACCTAGTATTTCATATATATTATTTAGGGTTTTAATTAATCTATGTGGTGCTTCATAGATGGCTATTGGATATGGATAATTTTTTATATTTTCTAGTTCTTTTTTTCTTTTTGATTCTTTATTATTTAAAAAACCATAGAAGAGAAATGGGCCACCACTTAACCCAGACATTACAAATGCTGGTATTAATGCGGTTGGGCCTGGTAAACATACTACGTTATAACCATTTTTTATGGCATTTTTTACTAAAATATATCCTGGATCACTTATTACAGGAGTACCTCTATCACTTACAACAGCTATATTTTTTCCTTGTTTGAGATAATCTATTTCTTTTTCTTCATTTTGATTTTCATTATATAAGTGACTGGATATAAGTTTATTATTTATTTTAAAGTGATTTAATAGTTGTTTGGTTGTTCTAGTATCTTCAGCAAATATTACATCTACTTCTTTTAATATGTTTAAGGCTCTAAGCGTTATATCTTCTAAATTACCAATAGGGGTTGGAACTATGTATAAAGTAGGGGAGCCATCATAACTTTTTTGTATCATTTTATCAGCCTCACTTAAAATATTTTTGAATTTCTTCTGTATAACTACCATCTTTGTTATGACTATATAAAGGTGGCATTATTTTTAAACCTTTTTTGCCATTTTTTTTACCTTCAATTAATAAAATATTTGCATTTTTAGTTTTTCCTGGATAAATTAATCTTATTTTTTTTGGTTCAATATTATATTTTCTCATCACGGTTAATATATCGATTAATCTTTCGGGCCTATGAACAAGTCCTAGAGTACCACCATTTTTTAAAAGTTTACGAGCTATTTGAAGTATGTCTTCAAGGGTTAAATTTATTTCATGACGAGCTATTGTTTTATAATCGTTTTTATTAAATTTTGAATTTTTAGTTATTTCAAAATATGGTGGATTACATGTTATTATATCGTAAAATTCAGGAGTTGATTTTTGATAATATTTTTTTACGTCTTCATGAATAATTGTTATTTGATTTTCTAAATTATTTATTTTTACTGATTCTTTGGCCATATCACTTACTTTTTTTTGAATTTCAATTGCTGTGATATGTGCTTTAGTTTTTTTTGATAAAATTAATGGAATTGGCGCATTTCCTGTTCCTATATCTAAAATATTTTTGACAGATTCATTTATAGTGATAAAGTTTGGTAAAAGAACAGAATCTAATGAAAAATTAAACATTGTATTATCTTGAATTATTTTTAGATTTTCATAACCTAATAAATAATTAGTGACTTTCATTTTTATCAACTTCTATTGTACCAATGTTTGGTATTTCAACTTTATATTTTTGATTTAATATATCAATGTTAGTAATGATTCCTTCGCCTTCTTTTGTTTTTATTTTATCACCTATATTTTTAAGTTCTTTTTTACTTTCGGTATAATATTCATCTTCATATTTTAAGCAACACATTAAACGACCACACGTACCATTTATTTTTGAAGGATTTAAAGCAATATTTTGGTTTTTGGCCATATTAATTGAGACGGCATTTAAATCTTTTAAGAATCTAGAGCAACATAGTTTTTGGCCACATGGACCATAGCCTCCAATTTCTTTGGCTTTATCACGAATACCAATTTGTCTTAATTCTATTCTAACTTTATATATTGAAGCAAGTTCTTTAGCTAGGTCACGAAAATCAATTCGATTATCGGCTAAAAATCTAAATATTAATTTATCACGATCAAAGGT
This sequence comes from uncultured Bacilli bacterium, assembly GCA_944358725.1. GTDB lineage: Bacteria > Bacillota_I > Bacilli_A > RF39 > UBA660 > Coprosoma. Next base: position 401 of record CALVRS010000021.1, on the reverse strand, counting down.
ATAGCTAGCATCTATTATGTACATTGGAATATTATCTCTTTGTACTATTTGACGGCATTTTTTTAAGGCAAATGAAGCATCTTTTATATTTTTTTTATGTTTATTATAATCATTTTTATTAGCAATTCTAACAACTTTTTTTAATTCTTTTTGAATTTTTGTTTCTGATAATTCAAATGGTTCATTGATTACTGTACCAAATTGAAGGCCGTGTTCAGTTTCGACTATTACGGTTATATTTTTTTTGAGATTTAAATTATTTGGATCAAAATAATATATTTGTCCATGTGGGCGAAAATTTATTCCAATTACTTTTGGCATTATATCACTCCTTCTAAAGTTATAATTAACTTATCCATTAATAAATTTGTATTGATATTATATTTTATTAAGTCTTTTAA
>CALVRS010000020.1 GCA_944358725.1 uncultured Bacilli bacterium | reverse complement strand
TTAATTTCAAAAGTTAGAAGAAGAATTGAATCGACTTTTAATCAACTGATAGAACACTTTGATATTCAAAGAGTAAGAGCTAATTCCATTATTGGTCTTTCTACTATGTTGGAAGTTAAATTCTTATATTTCAATTTATTAGCCTTAATTAGTGCTAATACTAAAATATCAAACATTCTAAACTTCAACTAGCACAACGCGTTAGATAATTATTTTTTTATTATTAAGAATTATTAAAATTAAAATCTTAATTATATTTTTTTAGTTTAATATAATTTATTTTTTATTAAAAACATATTTAATAATTTAATTATATCTTATTTTTTAAATACTTAAAATAAAAATACATAATAATCATTAAAAGTACTCATATTATGTATTTTTTATAAATCTCTATATTTTTACTTACCACTATCACCATAGTTTGCTAAAACTCTAGCTGACGGATCATTTACATTACATCCTTCCCAATTCTTATTTGGCATCCAATAGTCAACTATCCAACTATCATGATTTGGATAGTATTTTTCAAAAATTTCGCGATAAAGAAGTGATTCTTTGGTGAATGGCTTTGGTTCCTTATAAAGTTTACATTTTTCTTTAAACTCTAAATCACTATATTTAGTTTCCGCATATTCTTTTAAATAATTAACCAACGAATGACCAACGGCATCTGAAAAAGCAGCTTTTTCACGATATAAAATATCTTTTGGTAAATAATCTCCTTCAAAAGCAGCCCGAAGTAAATATTTTCCTTTTCCATAAGTATTCATTTTCTTTTTAGGATCAATACTCATTACATAATGAACAAAATCTAAATCAGCAAAAGGAACTCTTCCTTCTAAGGAACAACCGGATATACAACGATCGGCTCTTAAAACATCATACATATATAATTCCTTAATTCTTTTCTCGGCTTCTTTTTGAAATTCTTTGGCACTTGGAGCATAATCTGTATATTTATATCCAAATAACTCATCACTTACCTCACCTGTTAAAAGCACTTTAATATCTGTATGTTCATGAATCCACTTACATAATAAATACATCCCAATTGAAGCTCTAATTGTTGTAATATCAAATGATTCTAAATGATAAATTACTTCTTCTAAAGATGCCAAAACATCTTCTTTACTAATAATTACTTCGGTATGATCGCTCCCTATATAATCAGCAACTTCCTTAGCATATTTTAAATCAATTGCATCGGTTTTCATTCCAATAGCAAAAGTGCGAATTGGCTTTTTTAATATTTTACTTGCAATAGAGCAAACTAAACTTGAATCTAAGCCACCACTTAATAAAAAGCCAAGTGGAGCATCAGAATCTAAACGTTTTTTGATTCCCATTGTTAATTTATCATGAATATTTTTTAAAATTTCTGGCATTTCATCTTTATTTTGCATAACTTTAATGGGATCATTATAGCAAACAAATTTTCCTTTATAATAGTAATATCCTGGGGGAAAAGGATAAACCTCATAACATAAATCAATTAAAGCTTTAGCTTCTGATGCAAACATAATATCATGACTAATTTTCGAATAACCATAAAACATAGCACGAATACCAATAGGATCTCTTGCGGCTAAAAAGTCAGTTCCATCATAAAGAACACAAGCAAATTCGGAATCTAAAAAACGAAACATATCGGTTCCCATTTCTTTTAATAAAGGAAGCAAAATTTCACAATCACTATCTGATATAAATTTGTAGTCTTTCTTTTCTAAATCTTCTTTTATTTTTCGAAAACCATAAATTTCCCCATTACAAACAACTTTACTTTTTCCATTTAAAAAAGGTTGCATTCCAGAACTATCAAGTCCCATTATAGTTAAACGATTAAAACCCCACATTCCATCTTCAATAATTATTTTACTCATATCAGGACCGCGATATTTAATTTTTTCAAGACTTTTTTCAAAGTCTTCTTTTTTAATATTTTCTTTAGTATAAACTAAAAAACTACACATAAATATTCCTCACTTTCTAAAATAAAAAATCCAGACCCTATCCCACATACTGGGACGAAGTCTGGATTTCGCGGTGCCACCCAATTTATTATAAAAAAATATTTTATAATCTCTCTTTTCGATTCTAACAAATCTAGAAATTTTAACGGTATTCGCCCGGCTCAGTCTACTAGAGATTATACTCGTTTGGTAAGCAACTCCAAAGTGTTCTTTCTAATGATTCTTTTACTAGACTCACACCAACTCTAGCTCGCTTGAAAATTGTCATTATACTTTTCTTTTTCACAGTTATTTAACAATAAAATACCCAATTTTTTAAAAGTTGTCAATATAATAAAGATAATTATTTCAAATTTTAATAAAAAGATTAAATAATTATCTACAATGTAATATATTCTAATTTTTAATATTATATTCTAATTTTATAAAAAAGGATTTACTATTTACAAGTAAATCCATCATCTTCAGCTTGTTCTTTTATACTATCATAAGTTTCATCAGACCCAACAATACTATCAAGATCATAGTCAGCTAAATCTTCTTCATTAGCAGTTTCTAAATCAACATCAAGAACAATTGTATATGTATAATCATCTTCATTGTTATCCTTGGTTAATCTTATTCCAGCAGC
>CALVRS010000019.1 GCA_944358725.1 uncultured Bacilli bacterium | reverse complement strand
TTTATTTTTAAATTTAATGTTTGTAATTATTGTTCCGCTTGTGTTTTTAACAATTACTTTAGCGGTGGCGAAGGTTAAGCATCCAAAAAGGCTTGGAAAGATTATGGTTACAACGGTTATTGTGTTTTTGATTACTTCAATAATTGCGGTGGCGATTGGGTTTGCAAGTACTTATTTTACCCCGCTTGTAGATGCGGGAGATAATTCGGCTATTCAAGAACTTTTTGATAGTAAGACGACTAATGATGATGATTTAAATCTTTTAGAAAGAACTGTATCATTAGTTAGTGTCGAAGATTTTAATTTATTACTTTCTAAGGAAAATGTGGTTGCTATACTTGTTTTTGCCTTACTTATTGGTTTTTCTATGAGAATGAGTGGCAAGAAAGCTGAGCCATTAATTAGTGTTTTTGAAAGTGCTCACAGTGTTGTTTTTAATTTTATTAAACTTACAATGTATTATGCTCCAATTGGTATTGGTTGTTATTTTGCAACATATGTCGGTTCGTTTGGTGCGAGTATTGCGACTGGTTTTCTTAAGACGGCAATTTTATATGCTTTAGTAGCATTTGCTTATTATATCATTGTTTATACTTTATATGCTTTTATTGCTGGAGGTACTAAGGCGGTTAAGGTTTGGTGGAAAAATATTTTACCTTCGACTTTTACGGCTTTAGCTACATGTTCTTCTGCTGCATGTATTCCGATTAATATTGATTCAGCTAAGAAAATGAATGTATCTGAAGATATTGCTGATACAACTATTTCACTTGCGACTAATCTTCATCAAGATGGTTCGATGATTGGTAGTGTATTTAAGATTATGTTTTTAGTATGTTTATTTGGTACGAATATTGCAGATGGGGGCGTTATTTTACAGATTTTATTAGTTGCTTTAATTGCTTCTGTTTTAATTAGTGCTGTTCCTATTGGCGGTGGTACTATTAGTGAGATGCTTATTATTTCGATGCTTGGTTATCCAATTGCGGCGCTTCCTGTTTTAACTATGATTGCAACGGTTATTGATGCTCCAGCAACGATGTTAAATGCGGTTGGCGATACAAGCTGCTCTTTACTTGTTTCTAGAGTTGTCGATGGTAAAGATTGGGTTTCTAAAAATAAATAACATTTGGGTTTTATCTCAAATGTTTTTTTATAATATTATTTTAATGTTTTGATATATTTAAAATTATACCGATGGAGGCTAGAGTTATTAATAAACTAGAGCCACCATATGATAAAAACGGCAAGGTTACTCCGGTTACTGGTATTAGGCCAATTACTACACATAAGTTTAACAAGGCTTGAAAGGCTAGCATGAATATTATGCCAAAGGCCAAGTATTTACCAAAGAGGTTTTCGCATTTTAAAGCAATTTTAATGGACTGATAGATAATAAATACAAAAAGTGATGAGACGATAATTACTCCCATAAAGCCAAATTCTTCACTTATGATTGAGAAGATGAAATCGGTTTGGGGTTCTGGCAGGTAGAAGTGTTTTTGTCTTGAACCACCTAGGCCATATCCAAACAGCCCACCTGGGCCAATAGCATATAGTGACTGAATGATTTGAAAGCCACTACCTAAGGGGTCACTCCATGGGTTTAGATATGATAGTATTCTTTTTAATCTATAAGGTGCGGCTATTATAAGTCCTATTATACCTATTATGGCTAATACAGCTATTTTAAAGAAAAATTTTAAATCTACTCCTCCAACAAATAGAAGGCCGACGACACCCATGACAAGGATGACGCCTGTACCAAAATCTGGCTGCAGCATTATGAGTAAGAAGACGATTAAGGTGAGGCCTAAAATTGGTATCACACCTTTTTTGATATTACCGATGTCTTTTTTATTGTTGTATAGATATTTACTTGTAAAAATTATCATGGCAAGTTTCATAAATTCACTTGGCTGGATGCCAAATGAGCCAATGCCAAACCAACTTTTACTACCATTTCTTTCAGTTCCTATAAATAAAACTAAGATGATTAAGATGAAGCATATTAAAAATATTTTGTTTGCATATTTATAGTATTTTTGATAGTTTATTTTACTTATTATATACATGATTATGATTCCTAATATTAAGAATAGTCCTTGATTTTTAACATATTTTAATGGATCAGAGAATTTATATTCGGCCCAGATGTTTGAAGAAGAATAGACCATTAACAGGCCAAAAAGTGATAATATTATGACACTTATGAATAAGCTTAAATTAATTTTTTTCATAACCACACCCCATATACTAATGCGAACATAGAAGCAATTAAGCCGACTGTCCAAAATAGTTTAACAATATCTGTTTCTTTCATTCCCATTTTTTCAAAGGTATGATGAATTGGTGTCATTGGAAATACTCTTTTTTTTATGAGTTTATAGACGATTATTTGAATGACGCAGCTTAATGTTTCTATAACGAAGACAAATCCAATTACTACTAATAGTAATTCATGTCTAGTTAAAATGGCATAAGCTCCTAAAGTGGCACCTAAGCAAAGTGAACCGGTATCGCCCATGAAGATTTTTGCTTTATTGGTGTTATACATGAGAAAACCTAAAAGTGTACCTACTAAGGTAAAAGCGAAGGTGGCAATGTCTTCATATCCTTCGAGCCAACCTGAGTTCCAAGCGATTATACCAAATGTTAAAAAGCTTATGACCGAAAGTCCACCGGCAAGACCATCTAGACCGTCTGTTAAGTTTACGGCGTTACTACTTGCGACTAATACAAATAAAATAAATATACCATATAGCCAGCCAATATTTAGTTTGAAGTTTAAACTATGCACCCAAAGTAGTGGTTCACTACCTGATTTCATGAAAAGATAGAAAAAAATTATGGCGACTATAATTTGCATGGTAAATTTTTGAGTTTTAGTTAAACCTTTATTATTATGTCTTTTTATGATTAGATAGTCATCTATAAAACCGATAATAGCATAACTTACAAAGGTGAAGATTATTATGATTAAGTTATAAGTGATTTTTATTTTATTTAAAAGTGCAAATATTATAGTTATAATTATGGCTGGTATTATAAATATTATGCCGCCCATGGTTGGTGTTCCTTCTTTAGATTTATGAGCACGTTTTAGATAGATGCTTAAGCTTTGAGAGGCATGGATTTTTTTTAATAATGGAATAATGACTAGTCCAGTAATTGTAGCAAATATAAAACCTATCATCATTGCCATAATAGACTTTGTTAAAATAAGCAAGTGAACACCTCTATTCTGTAAACAGTTTAATGGTTTTTCCTTCTTCTAATTTTGTCCCAGCTTCTGGAGATTGATAAGTTACGGTATCGCCATTTCCTTCGGTTATTACTTGAAAGTTTTTGAGTTCTTTTTTGGCATCTTTTAAGCTTTTATTTTCTACGTTTGGAACGGTATATGTTTTAGGGTCTGGCCATTTATATTTTTTATCTTTTCCTCCTTCACTTTTGGGAATATTCAAAGCTTTTATGCAATCTTTTAAAACGGCTTTAGAGATAGGACCTACAGTGGTGCCACCATACTGAACTGTTCCTTTAGGGTTATCAATTGCGATATATACAACGACTTTTGGATCATCGGCTGGAAGAAAGCCTATAAAGGAGAGAATATAGTTATTAGAAAGATATTTTCCGTTTTCTACTTTTTGAGCTGTTCCGGTTTTACCACCTACTCTATATCCATCAATATACGATGTTCGGCCACTACCATTAGCGACGACGTTTTCTAAAGCTTCTCTTACTTTTTTACTAGTTTCTTCACTGATGACATTTCTTATTTTGGTGGGTTTTGTTTCTTTGATGACGGTATTTGTTTCTGGTTCATTGATACTTTTGACTATATAAGGTTTATATAAAGTTCCTCCATTTATGGCGGCTGATACGGCAGTGACTTGCTGGATTGGTGTTACAGACACACCTTGTCCGAAGGCTGTTGTGGCAAGTTCAACTGGTCCAACGTTTTCTTTTTTGAAAATTATTCCGGTAGCTTCTCCATTTAAGTCGATGCCTGTTTTATGACCAAAACCAAATTTATCGATATAGTTAAATAATGTATTTGTTCCAAGTCTTTGCCCTAATATGACAAATCCTGGGTTACAAGAATTTTCTACTACTTGCATGAATGTTTCTTTACCATGACCACCATGTTTCCAGCAATGGATTGTAGCATTTTCAACTTTTATACTTCCTTTATCATAGTAGGTGTCTTTTTCTAAGTCGACTTTTCCTTCTTCTAAGGCGGCAGCTAAGGTTATTATTTTAAATGTTGAACCTGGTTCATAAGTTGCCCATATTGGCAGGTTTTGATTTATTTGTTCTATGCTATAGTCTTGATAATTTACGGGCGAGAAGTTAGGTCTTGCGGATATGGCTAAGATTTCTCCATTATTAGGATCCATGACAAGGCCAATGGCTCTATCTGGATTATATTTAGTTACAGCATTATTTAATTCTCTTTCTAAAGATGTTTGTATTTCATTATTAATTGTTAGAGTGATGTTCATACCATCTTGGGGTTGCTCATAGACTTCGCTTAGGGCAAGTTTATTTCCTTTAGCGTCACTAAAGTATTTGATGGCTCCATCTTTACCGGTCAGATATTTATCATATGTTAGTTCAATACCACTTAATCCTTGATTATCGATACCAACAAAGCCTAAAGTGTGAGCCATTGATGTGTCGAAGGGATATATTCTTTTAGATTCTTTTACTAAATATACACCATCTAATTTTAAAGCTTTTATTTTATCGGCAATTTCATATGATAGTCTTCTTCCTTCTGGATGTACTCTTTCAATTGAGGTGTTTTTATTGATATGTTTATACATTGTCTCATAGCTGACATTTAAAATTTCAGCTAGTTTAGTGGCTGTTTCTTTTTTATTTTTTATTTGGTTTGGTATGACTACTAGTGAGGTGGTTGTTTCATTATCAGCTAAAACTACACCATTTCTGTCATAGATTAGTCCCCTATCGGCTTTTATTGGTAGATTTCTACTCCAAAGATCACTAGCTTTTTTATTTAGTTTTTGATAGTCAAAGACTTGTATATAAAATACTCTTAAAATGATTACCATAAAAACAAACAAAATTATTAGTAAGGCTATTTTTATTCTTTTGTGTATATTTTTGAAGAACATATTATTCACCATTTAAATATATGATTATGATGTTTATTTGTTGACAAAAAAACTTGGCTATTTTTATCCAAGTTTATATTGGTAGAATACTGATAAAAATGATTATAATACTAGTGAATCAAGTTTATGTTTTTTTATTCGTATTAATTATGCTTATTTTTTTCTTCTTAATCATCTTGTTACCACTTTGAATATAAATCAATACCATATATTTCATAATCCAATTTTTTTAGTAATTGCTTTTACTACAAATTCAATACTTACTAATTGTCAATCTTTATAATATCTTTGATTTTTACTTGTTGGTTTATCTGGTAAAGTCATTTTAATTAATCCACACTTAAGGGCTGGATTTAAATAATTATCTCTAAACGAATCTTTAGATTTTAGCCCTAACTTTTCCATTATTTCAAATGCACTCATTGGAATACTATAATCCATTACTTCAAGTAATTTATTTACATATTTATTTATATGAGTTATTTCTTTTTCAGTATTTGATAGTAAATTACCTAATTCTCGATCAATCATATCTAACATAAATTCTATAAATTCATTAGAATTACCTGTTTTATTACAATTATTAATCACTTTATAATATTCTTCTTGATATTTCTTTATTTGCGATTCTATAGGTACGTATTCGAATAGCTCTTTCCATTTAGATAAAATTATATTTTGCCAAAGTCTAGCAGTCCTACCATTTCCATCACTAAATGGATGAATAAATACGAATTCATAATGGAAAATAGAAGATAATATTAATGGATGAATTTCATCTTTTGATTTTTTCATCCAATTAAATAAGTCATTCATTAAAGTTTCTACATATTCAGGTTTTGGTGCGATAAAAATGCAATTACCATTTTCATCAAATACACCTTCTTCTCCTTTTCTAAATACGCCAGATTCTTCTACAGTTAAAAATGTCATAGTTCCATGTACTTTTAATAAATCTTTAATATTATATGGATTAGTTTCACTTATCATTTCATAAGCCTTATAAGCATTCTTAACTTCTTGTATTTCTTTTTGATCTCCAAGTACTAATTTACCATTAATAACATCTCTAACTTGATTAAACGATAATGAATTTTTTTCAATAGCTAAAGACGAATGTATTGAATAAATGCGATTATTTCTTCTTAGTACTGGCATTTTATTTAAATTACTAAAATTATCTAATTTTCCAACTTTTTCCATTATACTACCAACAAGTTCTAACATTTTATTTGAAATAGTAAATGGCGGTACATATTTTTTCATTAAAATCACCTCTTAATTTTCTAATAATATTATACCACCGTCTAAATATAATATCAATTATCTTGTCTATATCTTACATGTTTTCTTACACGTTATTTAATTATTTTTTATTAAATAAAAATAATTAATAATGTTATTTTTATTCTTTTGTGTATATTTTTGAAGAACATATTATTCACCATTTAAATATATGATTATGATGTTTATTTGCTTACAAAAAAACTTGGTTATTTTTATCCAAGTTTATTCAATTTTATATGGGTCAGATTTTGTTTATGTTATAATTCATTAGCATCTCTTTTTATTTTTTCTTTTATCATAATTATCAGAGTAATCTATAACAAAATTAACTACTGTGTCATTTCTCTTTCCAAGAGCTTTTTCTTTAGCTCTGTTTTTTCAATACTTTTTTTGTTTTAAAACTATCATAAACATTATAATGTGGCATAATGTACCTCCTTATATGATTTTTATTAGTTTAATAATGAAAAATGGATTAATTTCAGTTATTTACTAATAATAATTTTTACTTTTTTGATTTTCTTAAAATAGCTAATAATACAACTACTTAATTAGTTATTATAACATGAAAAAAACACATTTCTGTGTATCTTCCCTATATTTCTATAAAACAAATATGTTCATACATAGTTCATTATTGAAAACATGGTGGACACGGCAAAGAAACATTTATGCAAGTAGTTGAAAACTCATGTAATCAAGACTTTGTTATACTAGGCCAAAGTTCACTGGCTTTTTTATTCAGTTTTTGATAATCGATGACTTGGATATAAAATGCTCTTAATATTATTACGATAAAGATAAATAAGATAATTAATAATGCTATTAGAAAAATGTGAGATTAAAATTTATTTTAAGGATATAAAAAATAAGGAAGTTTTTGAAAGCAAAGATATTTTAAGAAAGGATATTTAAAAAGAGTTCATTTTTGAACTCTTTTTGCTATGCCATCATGAATACTGATGGGAAATATATTAAGATAAAAGCGGCAACTAACATTGTTATACCAGCTATTAATCTATTATAGGTGCCAATTGTATTTTCGATAACAAGTTCTTTTATTATTATGTTGACAATACCAACTAATATTAAGCTTGTTATTAGATACATGAAGAAATACAAGAACATATATGGCATTTGATTATTTATCCCTTGAATTTCCAAAGCGGTTTGAACTAGTGCTGGAGAGCTATGGGCTTGATTTACTAAAGTGAATGTAGCAATTATACTTGCTATTATAATTCCTGCCGAATAAAGCAACATTTGTTTATTTCCAAATAGTTCTTGAAGTATTTGGAGAATACTTTTTTTTGGAACGTTTATTTTGATATATGCATCAACGCTTATGGCTCCAGCAATTATAGTAACTATACTGATAAATGTTCTTATGAATACGGTTTGATTTATGGTAAATTCCGCACCTGTTAGGGTTATTATCATATAAGTTATACTACTGGTAATTACAAACAGACCACCTAGAAGCAATCTTTTTTTATTGTTATAAATAGCGAGCATAATACCGGCTAGAAAAAGAATTATCCAAAGGGAGCCAAGATTTATAGCATCAGCTATACCTTCAGTTGTTGAAATGGTTAAGGCGTTTGTTTTTTTTATGTCGGTTTTACCTAGAAAGGTAAAATGGATTGTTGGATTAGGATCTAAGGTTAAGCTGGTTGGCACTGGATTGCCATTTTCAATTTCTTTTACAACGTTTAAGTTTTTTTGTTTTAAGTTTTCAAAAATGGTCTTTTTTATTTTACCGGAAATTTCATCGTTATAACCTTCAAAAGTTGTATTTCCAATTATGGTAAAAGGAACGCTTGTTTTGTCGTTATCGATGGATAATGTGGTTAAAACTTTTTCATATAGATCTTGATTTTCTTTATTATCCCATATTTCATATGTTGTTATATTGATATTTTTTCCGAGCTCACTTTTTAAGGTTTTTAAGTATTTTTCTTCTTCGGCGCAGTGTGGGCAACCATTTCCATAAAATAATGTTATATCAACTTCTTCAGCGTTTACTTTTGCAAATGGTATGATTAAAAATAAACTTAATATTAATAGTATTTTTTTCATAGTTTTCCTCCTAAATTTTTATAACTTTTACTGAAAGCTTTAATAAAGTTTTCAATATCTATTTGGGTTGTTTTTTTAGATATACTTATACGAATGCTGGTTTGAGCTAACTTTTCATGTTGCGTTAAGGCTTTTACAGCTTGTGATATATTTCCTAAGGCGCAAGCGCTTTGGGTTGAGATATAAATTTGATTTTCTTCTAAGCTATGAAGCATGGTTTCTGGTTTGATATTTTTGATGCTTATATTTAAAATATGTGGGATTGAATTTTCATTACTATTTATAGATACGTCTGGATATTTTTTTAAGTTTTCTTTTAAAATTTCGTTTAGTTTTTGTACTTTTTGATAATCACTTTCAATATTTTCATGACTTAATCTTAAGGCTTTAGCCATGGATACTATTAGCTCTAAAGGTGGTGTTCCACTACGAAATGTGGTTGTACTTTTACCACCAGCGATAAGTGGCTCTATAATTAAATTTTCTTTTTTATACAAAACTCCTATTCCTTTAAAGCCAAAGAATTTATGGGCGGAGAAGCTAGCTGCATCAACATTGGTTAAATCGATTTTTATTTTGCCTACGGCTTGAGTTATATCACTATGAAATATTATTTTAGGATAGTTTTTTAAAAGTTTTCCTATTTCTTCAATGGGCTGGCGAAGACCTGTTTCACTATTTACCATACTGATGGTTACTAAAACGGTATTATCTGTTATCATTTGTTTTAACTTATCTATTTGGACTATTCCATTTTCAAGTGGGACATAATCTATTTTGAAACCTTCTTGCTCTAATTGTTTTAATGGGCCATAGACTGAGGAGTGTTCTAGTTTTGTGGTTATTATATGTTTACCTCTATTTTTAAAAGCTCTTACGGTTTTGATTATGGTATTATTACTTTCACTAGCGCCTGATGTATAAATAATTTCTGATGGTTTTACATTTAAGATGTTGGCAATTTGATTTGTACTAGCATCGATTAAATGTTTAGATTTTACTCCAAGGTCATGAAGCGAGTTTGGATTACCAATATATTCTGATGCTTTTATGAAACTATTTAGGACTTCTTTATCGACTGGTGTTGTCGCACTATAATCTAAGTATGTCATATTATCTCCCTTCTATTTGATGGTATCAAAACCACTACGTTTGAAAAGTTTTTCTAGGTCATAATTAGAATAGAATATCATTGTTGGTCTTCCATGAGGACAATTAAATGGATTTTGACAATTTCTTAAATCAGTTATTAGGGCTTCCATTTCTTCCATGGTTATATTAGTGTTTGCTTTAATGGCATGTTTGCAACTCATCATGATGGCTACTTTTTCATTAAATTTTTCAATGTTGAAGTCTTTTTTTGTTGTTATAACTATTTCAATTATTTTTCTGATTGTTTCTTCTTCATGGCCTTGCGGTATCCAAGCTGGGTGCTGTTTAACAATTATGGAGTTAATACCAAATTCTTCTATTTTAAATTTTAAGTTTTCTAAGATATGCATATTTTCTTTTAGAATAATATATTCGTCATTAGAAAGTTCAATGGTAATTGGAAACAATAAAGCGGTTGAAGCGATATTTGGTTTACCCATTGCTTTTTTGAATTTTTCATAGTTACATCTTTCTTTAGCAGCGTGCTGGTCAATGATATACATACCTTTTTCGTTTTGACAGATTATATAGGTTCCGTGTACAAGTCCAACAGGATACATTTCAGGCATTGTTTGTTTTATTTCTTCTTGGGTGGTTATTTTATATTCATCATTTTCCATAACAACTTCATGGACGATGTCACCTGTTTTTTCATCTTCATAGATGGTATCGTTTACAGGAATTTCCGGCTTTTGTTCATTAAATATTTCGCTTTCTATTTTTGGTTTATTATAAGTATGTCTTTCTAAGTCAAATCTAAGTTCTTCTCTTTTTGGTTTTTCTTTTCTAATAGAAACTTCTGGTATGAGGTTTCTATTAGTAATGGCAGCAAATATGGTTACTTTTATTAGTTCAAGTAATGTGTCCATTTTACTAAATTTGATATCCATTTTAGTTGGATGAATATTGACATCAATTACACTTGGATCTACTTCTATGTTTATTACGGTTATTGGATATCTATTATCTGGTTTATATGAGTGATAGGCATCATTTACTGTTCTATTGATATCCATGTTTCTAACTACTCTACCATTGACAATTGTTACCATATTATTTCTGCTTGAGCGGTGAACTTCAGGAAGAGAAATATATCCAGATATTTCATAGTCAGGGTTTTCTCCTTTTATAGGAACCATTTTTTTAGCGACATCGGTTCCATAGATGCTTTGAATAACTTTTAAAATATTGCCAGACCCATCGGTTGTTAAAATTATATTATCGTTATTTTTTAAAGTAAATCTGATATTAGGTTTAGACAAGGCTAATTTATTTATATAATCTGTTATATTAGCAAGTTCAGTATATAGACTTTTCATATGTTTTAATCTAGCTGGTGTGTTATAGAAAAGTTCACTTACAGTTATGGTTGTTCCTTTTCTAGCGTCGCCTAAACCTATTTCTTTGATTTGTCCACCATTTATGATAACATGGGTACCTATATCGCTTGCACATGTTTTTAAATCTACTTTACTGACAGCGGCTATTGATGCTAGGGCTTCGCCTCTAAAACCTAAGGTTGTTAATCTATAAAGGTCATCTTCATCTTTGATTTTACTCGTAGCATGTCTTGAGAAAGCTAAAACGGCATCGTCTTTATCCATACCTTTTCCATTATCAATTACTTTTATTTGTCTAGTGCCAGCATCTTCTAACTCTACTTTTATTTCTGTACTGCCAGCATCGATACTATTTTCAACTAGTTCTTTCACAACTGATGCGCATTTTTCAACGACTTCACCAGCGGCTATTTTATTTGCTAAAAGTTCATCCATTATTTTTATAACTGCCATGATATCACCTTTAATCTTCTTATTAGATTATACCATTATTTGGGAATAAAAAACAGTGATTAAATATATGCTTTAAATAAAATTTATAAAAAACTAGTCAAATATGTGAAAATATTATATAATAATATTGTTGATGTGCTGGAGTAGCTCAGTTGGTAGAGCAGCTGTCTCGTAATCAGCAGGTCGCAGGTTCAAGTCCTGTTTCCAGCACCATAATAAAAATTACCCTTGAAAATCAAGGGTTTTATTATATTTTAATTTAATTAGGTACAAATTAGGTACTTTTTTAATTAATATTTGTCTTCCATAATCCATGTTTATTACAATATGCATATACTACAGAATTTTCAACATAATCGAAGGCCCAAATTGGATCATCCTTTGGTTTGAAATTATGAATTTGAATATTGCCATTATATTCTAAAGCCACAAAGTTTATATAATGATCTTCATCCATTGGATGCATTACTTCGCCTATTTTAACAATTATTTTATCGTCTCTAACTTCACAGTTTGGTACATGTTTTTCTAAAGCCGCATCTGATGCAGATGGTTTTAAAAGTTCCATTGGTTTTTCACAACATGTTAATGTGCCTTTGCCTTCTACTAAAAGTGATACAGTGTTGCCACATTTTTTACATACATAAAATTTTCTCATTTTTACATCTCCTATTTTTAAGAAGTTTTACTTCTTTTAATTTATACATTTTATGGGAATACATGTTTTTCTACCAAAAAACATGCTATCTGTCATAAAGCATGTTTTTGGATGGGTTTAAAAGTAATTATAGAATTATATTGACAGTTATAATTTATAATTTTATCAAGATCCCATATATGTACATATTACTTAATAGCTTGATTGATATGGCGGTTCTCTCTTCCCTTATACTATAACTTCCACATATAAGGTAAGTAAAGAACAGTTAAATGCTTTTAATTCATAATGAGAAATATTTTAATAAGTGATAAAACAGATTAAAAATTTAGATTATGAGATAAGCAATAAACTTTTTTTCGCTATCCTATTAAGTAATTTCATGATAACATGTATTTTTTATGGTGTCAATATATTTTTTGATTTTTTAATAAAATGTATATTATCTTGACAATATTTATGTTAAAAAGGCTTATTTTAAGGTATGTAATATATAATTGATTTACAATAATTATCGACTTTTTTTCATATCATTTAAATCTTGTGCTATATTATTATCCATTGATCCTCTATAAAAATCAAATGGGTATCTATCTTTTAAATAAGTTTTGATAAAGTCGATAAAGTAATTATAATCTCCTGTTTTACTTTCATACTTTTTTTCATCAATAACATCTTTTATATCATTTTTAGAATAATTTGTACCGTTTACATCATTATCATTACTCATTTGGAATAATATTCTATCTAAATCAATCATTAAATCTCTAATAAAGTAATTATCGATTATTTTGTTTTCCTATATTTCCATTTTTGGGAGTTTTTTAGATTTATAACATGATAAAGCCGCCAAAAATCAACGGTTTTTAAATATCAACTGGTGCATGGGACGAGAGTTGAACTCGCACAGGTTTACCCCACTACCCCCTCAAAGTAGCGCGTCTACCATTCCGCCACCCATGCATAGCCTTATTATAAAACAATTTTTCAAAAAAGAAAAGCCCCTTTTTCTAGGCGCTTTTATGGGAAAATTATTTTTTAACATTTTTATCAGTTTCTATATTAACATTTATACATATTATGGCACCACTTTTGGCACTCATTAAAATCTCAAATTATCTATGTAAAATTTGCGAGCAAAAAAATATTAATGATTTTTTTAAGTGGTTTTGTATAGTTTAGCTTCATGTGATTTATTTATTGTATGGACTTAATTTTGTAAATATGCGCTTTTTAATCAGTAATTAAATTTTCATCCATACTTTGAATACCTCCTAGGTCATAGATTTGTGTATAACCCATTTTTTCCAATTCTTTAGCTACTTCATGACTACGTTTGCCTGTTTTGCAATAGACGGCGATAGGTTGATTTTTAGGATAATCAATTTTATTTATTTCGCTATTTGGAATATTGATGGCATTTTTTATATGACCTGTTTTATATTCCTCTTCAGTTCTGACATCAATTATTATGAAATCTTCATCTTTGAGAATTTGTGATATTTCTTGAGTTGTTGGCATTTGAATTACAGATTTTTGATTATTACTAATAATAGTTACTGAAAGTAAAGCTACTATTAATATGACAATTATAATTATAAATATTTTATTTTTTGATTGTTTTTTCACTATATTTAGTCCTTTCTTATTTAATTAGTCTGATTATATCATTATAGGTTATTAAAATCATTAGAGCCATCAATAAGAAGAAACCAATGGAGTGAATTGTATTTTCAAATCTTGGATCAACTGGTTTTCCTTTGATTTTTTCTATTATTATGAATAATAATCTACCACCATCAAAGGCTGGTATTGGCAGGAAGTTAATGAAACCAACATTAACACTTAACAAAGCGGTTAGGCTTAATATTGACCAAATACCACTATCAGCGGCAGTACCAACGATATTATATATACCTACAGGTCCTGATAATGCATTAATATTTAAGTTACCAGTTACTAAATAAAAGATTATTAATATCATTTGATGAACTAAGCTAAAGGTTTTTGAAAAGGCATATTTTATAGATGCAAAGAAACCTGTTTGAATTTCATCATTTATGGCAAAGCCATATTTATAAACTTCTTCGCCATTTTCTTTGACTTTTTTTGGAGTTAAATTAATTGTTTTTGTTTTTCCATTTCTTTCAACTTCCATTTTTATTTTTTCACCAGTATTTACTTGAAGTTCTAAGGCAAGTGTATCATATGTACTAGCATCTTTTCCATTTATTTTTAATATTCTATCTCCTTCTTGCAGACCTGATGAATATGCTGGATAATCTTTACTTATTTCGCCGACGATGGCTTTATTTTGCGGTGCGCCATTGAATATGGCTATGATAAAGAAAAGAATAATAGCTAAGATAAAGTTATTCATAATTCCGGCAATGACGGTCATAAATTTTTGACCGAATGTTTTTACGCTGAATTTTTTATCTTTAGGAACGTTTGGATCATCATCTATTTCTTCGCCAGCCATTTGGACGAAGCCGCCTATTGGAATTAATCTAATTGAATATTCTGTTTCGTCATTTTTTCTTTTCCATTTTATTATTCTCGGACCCATGCCAATTGAAAATTCATAGACATAAATACCTGCTTTTTTAGCAAAGATAAAGTGTCCAAATTCGTGAATTAAAATTATTACTCCTAATACTAATATGAAATAAATTAATGTCATAAAATCTCCCCTTTATATAATTGTTATGAAAAACATAAATCCTAATAGTACAAAGATAATACTGTCTAATCTATCTAAAATACCACCATGGCCTGGAATAAGATTTGAAAAGTCTTTTTTACCGAAGTAACGTTTGATGGCTGAGAATACTAAATCGCCATACTGACCTAGCAATGATAAAAATGTACATATAGCTAGTAATTCTATTTTAGAAAAGGTTGGATCAATTACTGTATGATAGAACATGGCACTGACGAAGACACCCATAAGGGTTCCTCCTATCATACCTTCGACGGTTTTTTTAGGTGATATTTCTTCTAATAGTTTATGTTTACCTACAAGCATACCTGTTATATAGGCGAATATATCGGTAATCATTGGTATTAATAGTAAGAATATTAATAGATTTAAATCTACTGAACGCACTAGGATTAATAGCGACATTGAAATTCCTAAGAAAAGCAAGCCACCTATTAGATAAAAGGCATCGTTAATACTATATTTAGCTCTTTCATGATAAAAGACTGTTGGTATCAAAAATGCCATAAATAATGCGGATAAAATTCTATAGTCTAAAGTAAAAACATTAGACAAGTCTTTTGAATTAAAGGCTATTAATATTGTTATAAAAATATATGCGATTAGTTGTATAAAAATTGGTATTTGTTTTTTTGTTGCTTTTATATCTAAAAATTCTTTGAGTGCTAGAATTGAAATTGCATACACTCCAACGTTAAAGATAGTGCCACCAGTTAATATTAATGGGATTATGATAGCAAGTGCTATTATGGCACTTATAATTCTAATTTTCATAATCTATACCTCCAAATCTTCTATCACGTTTAGTATATTCTAATATGGCTTTATCAAATTCATTTTCATCAAAGTCTGGGAAATATGTTTTTGGAAAATAGAATTCAGCATATGAGTTTTGCCAAAGCATAAAGTTACTAAGTCTTTGTTCTCCACTAGTTCTTATCATGAGGTCAACAGGCGGAAGGTCTTGATACAAATATTTATTAAAGATGTTTTCATCTAAAGTATTTATATCTAAATTACCATTTTGTACATCTTTGACTATTTTTTTTGTTGCATCGATTATTTCGGTATGGCCTCCATAGTTAAAACAAATATTAAATATTCTATTTTTATATTTTTTTGTTTCGTCTTCTATTTCTTTCATGGCTTTTAAAACATTTTTAGAAAGATTTTCTTTTCTTCCTGAGAAAAAAGCTTTTATTTGATTTTCATGGCAAAAATTTAAAATATCTTTTAACTGATTAGTTAATAAATTCATAATGAATGAAACTTCTTTTTCACTTCTTTTAAAGTTTTCAGTTGAAAAAAGATAAGCACTGATATATTTTATGTTTTTTGAAAAAATATAAGCTGTTAATTTTTTTAGATTTAAAAAACCTTGTTTATGTCCTTCACTTCTAATTTTTCCTTTTTCAGTAGCCCACCTACCATTACCATCGACAATAAATGCGACATGAGTTGGGATTTTTAATTTTGAATAATCCATTTTACTACCTCACTATTCCATTAATAATTATAATATATTTTTAGGTTTAAAACAATGGAATTAATGATTTACTTTACAAAAAAGAACTTTTATAGATAGTTTTAAAAGTTCTTTAAATTTTTTATAGTGAAATTTGATATGGGTCAGAAGAAGTTCCTGTACCTCCTATGATTTTAATATTTGATGAAAGATAGAGGGTTGGCCTAACCAAAGAAGGTTGATTGCCAGAATCAATTCTACCATTTATTATTTCAATACCAATAGAAGAGAAACCGTTGTAAGGACGCGATAATGCCCACCAATTATAAACATTTGATGTAAACATCCAAGTTGTGTTTTTACAACTATTAGAATTGTTATTATTTAAACTAAATGTTCCACAGCTACTTTTATTACTATTTGTTCTTAGATATTCGCTTACTGTTGGTAATGCTATTTTTCCTTTCCATTTTTTACTATTTTCATCATTTATTTGTTCGAATAAGTTGGTATTGTCCTCTGTTATTTCTCCTATGCTAAAATTACCATCGATAATTTGACTTTTAGCAACACTATCTAATTGATTATAATAGGTGCTATTTAAGTAAGTATTAAGTGTTGTTGGCCCATCCCAATTTCCATCTCCATCAGTATTCCATGTCATAAGATTTATATTCGATATTTTCATTATTTTAATTGTCCCATCACACTCTACTGATATTATGCGCCAGCCGGCTTTTTCATCATTAAAAGTTATATAATTATTAGGATCAGCTCCTG
This sequence comes from uncultured Bacilli bacterium, assembly GCA_944358725.1. GTDB lineage: Bacteria > Bacillota_I > Bacilli_A > RF39 > UBA660 > Coprosoma. The sequence continues at coordinate 18,057 of CALVRS010000019.1, read as the reverse complement.
TAAAGAAATATCTACACTCATAAGGATCTTTTTCTAAACCAGCATTTTCTATAATAGTTTCTCCAGCTGTTGGTTCTTTTGTGCATTCTATATAAAGCTCATCGATTGCTCCTTTGACATTTGTACTTGAAAGTCCACTTTCTTTGTTATCATATGTGACATCATTAGAAGAAAAATTTACAATGGCATACACCCCAATACAACTAAAGATTAAAACTCCTGTTATAAAACTTATTAAATTTGTTTTTAAATAATTCTTTTTCATTTGTTCCCCTCTTTTCTAAATAAAATAAGCAAGCATTATGGCTAATACAAAACCAATAAGATAACTTTTTATAAGTTCGATTATTTTATTTTCCATTTATTATCCTTTCTTTTAATATTTTGTTTTTATAGTGTGTTGCTATTATTATTTTTATCGGTCGTATTGACCGATAAAAATAATAATTATAAAACAATTTGGTATATACTGTCAATGACTATAATTAATAATTTTATGTGGGGTGAGCTATGAAAATAAATGGCTTGGATTATAATTCGAAGGAATTATTTAAAATAATTAGAGAATGGACTGAACTTACACAAGAAGAGTTTGCTAAAAAAATTAATGTTTCTAAGGGAACAGTTCAAAATTACGAGCAAGGAAAAAGAAATTATACTTTTAAAACTTTGATGGAAATATGTAAGAAGAATAATATTAATATAATTTTTGAAAAGAAAAAATAAAGCTTTAGTTTGAGCTTTATTTTTTATATTTATAAATTTCATTTAAAAAATAGCATCAAATTTGATGCTATTTCATTTGTTTAGCAACTTCTTCGGCAAAGTTTTCTTCTTTCTTTTCCATTCCCTCGCCTACTTCATATCTATACATAGCAGTAATTTTTCCGCCATTATTTTTAGCATATGTTTTAACGTTAATATCTCCGTCTTTAACAAATGGTTGTTCTTCTAGACAAATTTCTTTATAGAATTTATTAATTCTACCTTGAACCATTTTTTCGGCTATTTCAGCTGGTTTTCCTTCATTCATAGCTTGCTCTTTTAAAACAGCTTTTTCTTTTTCTAAAACATCTGCTGGAACATCTTCGATGCTTACGTATGTTGGACGCATAGCAGCAGCATGCATTGCGATATCTTTAGCTACTAGGCTATCAGTTCCTTCTGTTACAATTAAAACGGCAATTTTACCACCCATATGGATATATTCGCCAAAGCTTTCTGAATCTTTTTTAGTTACTTTAGCAAATCTTCTTAATGATAATTTTTCGCCAATTTTAGCTGTTTTTGAAACGATAAAATCATTAATTGTACCTTCTTCATATGGTAATTCTAATGCTTCTTCTAATGTTTTGGCATTACTTTTGATAATAGTTTTTAAAGTTTCTTTTACTAATTCTTGAAATTCTTCATTTTTAGCTACGAAATCTGTTTCTGAGTTCATTTCTAAAATAACAGCGTCATTTCCTTCAGTTAAGATGGCAGCTAGTCCTTCAGCGGCAATTCTGTCAGCTTTTTTAGCGGCTTTTGAAATTCCTTTTTCTCTTAACCAGTCAATAGCTTCATCGATATTACCGTTAGTAGCTTCTAGAGCTTTTTTGCAATCAAGCATACCTGCTCCGGTTTTTTCTCTTAATTCTTTTACTAAACTTGCACTAATCATATTTTTCTCTCCTTTTTATTTTTAAAAAGATGGCTTTAGGCCATCTTTATTTACTATTTTAAAGCTTCAATTAATTCAGCTTTTTTCATAGTAGAATATCCTTTTATTTCTTTAGCTTTAGCTAATTCACGAAGTTCAGCAACTGTTTTAGTAGTTAAATCTTCTTTTTCGGCTTTTTTAGGTTCAGGTTTAACTTCTTTAGCTTTTTCTTCTTCTTTTGGATTTTTTTCTACTTTTTCAGATGACTTATTAAAATTCTTTTTATCAGATTTAACTTCAAATTTTGGTTTTCTATCTTCTTTACGTTTAACTGTTTCTAAGGCTTTTTGCATAATGTCTTCGCCTTTTTCATCTTTACGAGCCTCACTTGTGTAATCAACTATTTTTCCACCATTAGCTTCAACGATAGCATTATTCATAACACCAACGATTAGTTTAACGGCACGAATGGCATCATCATTACCAGGAATTACATAATCGACCATATCTGGATCACAGTTAGTATCAACAATACCAAATACTGGAATATTTAATTTATGAGCTTCTCTAATTGCGATTTCTTCTTTAGATGGGTCAACAATGAACATTGCTTGTGGTAATTTATACATATCTCTAATACCAGCTAATAATTTATTTAATTTAGCATATTCTTTTTTGATATGTACAACTTCTTTCTTTGGTAAAAGTTCAAATGTACCATCTTTTTCCATTTTTTCGATTTGTTCTAATCTTTTAACTCTTTTTCTAATGGTTTTGAAGTTAGTTAATGTTCCACCTAACCATCTTTCATTAACGTAATAAGACTCAGAGCGTAAAGCTTCTTCTTTTACCGCTTCAGAAGCTTGTTTTCTAGTTCCAACAAATAGAACTTTTCCACCAGCTGCGGCAATTTCTTTTAAAGCAGCATAAGCTTCCTCAATTTTTTTTGCAGTTTTCTGTAAATCGATAATATAAATATCATCTCTAGCTGTAAAGATGTACTCTTTCATTTTAGGGTTCCATCTTTTAGTTTGATGTCCAAAATGAACACCAGCTTCTAATAAATAACTCATTGACACAACGGCCATATTCATTCCTCCTTTTGTTATTTCCTCTGAATATTTTAACAAGTGCACCACCAAATTAGGCACTAGGCACACCAATCCATATTCATGTGTTTTAAAAAAGCCAATAATATTATAACATAATTATATGATTTTACAACAAATAATTGATGTTTTAAATAATTTTATTTTTTTATTAAAAGATACTAATCATTATTGAATTAAAAACATAAAATATTAAGGAAAGGAGTGCGAAAATGAACAATAATAAATGTAATAAAATAGAACAGATATTAGCTGAAGGTCGCCGTTGTCAAGCTAAAATTGGCAATGTTGGTCCAACAGGACCTACTGGGCCTGCAGGGCCAACAACTGTAGCTGTTGGCGTAACTAGAACTGGGGCACCGGGTAGTGCGGCTTCAGTTACTAATACTGGTACTAATCAAGATGCAGTATTTACTTTTAGCATCCCTGCGGGGGCAACTGGACCTACTGGACCTGCTGGAGCGACTGGACCTACTGGACCTGCTGGTCAAAGTGGAGCTACTGGCGCAACGGGACCGACTGGTGCGACTGGTGCAACACCTAACATAACTATTGGAACAGTAACAACAGGAGCACCGGGTAGTGCAGCTTTAGCAAGTATAACCGGAACAGCACCTAATTTATTTTTAAATTTAACAATTCCTGCAGGAGCTACTGGTCCTACTGGTTCAGCAAGTACAGCTATTGGACCAACTGGACCTACTGGAGCAACAGGTCCTACTGGACCGACTGGAGCAGCAAGTACTATTGCAGGTCCAACTGGACCTACCGGACCGCAAGGTGTTGAGGGTGCGACTGGGCCTACTGGACCACAAGGCACTGAGGGTGCGACGGGACCTACTGGACCACAAGGCACTGAAGGGGCAACGGGACCTACCGGACCACAAGGTGCTGAAGGTGCGACTGGACCTACTGGACCGCAAGGTGTTGAAGGTGCGACGGGACCTACCGGACCACAAGGCACTGAAGGTGCGACGGGACCTACTGGACCACAAGGTGTTGAAGGTGCGACTGGACCTACCGGACCACAAGGCACTGAAGGTGCGACGGGACCTACTGGACCAACTGGACCTACCGGACCAACAGGACCTACTGGACCATAATTTTTTAAAAGAACCATTTTGTGGTTCTTTTAATTATCTATTTATTTTTTCTTTAACAATTTGACTAACTAAACCCATGTCCGCTTTTCCTTTAATTTTAGGTGTTAGAACTTTCATTACTTTTCCCATATCTTTTGAACTTTCGGGTTTTACTTCATTAAAAACATCATTTATTATAGAAGTTATTTCTTCTTTGGTTAACTGTTTAGGTAAATATTCTGATAAAATATCTATTTCTCTTTGGGTTTTAGTTATTAAGTCTTCTCTACCACCTTTTTGAAATTCATTGATAGAATCTTTACGTGATTTTATTTCTTTAGTTATAACATCTATTACTTCATCATCTGAAAGCTCATGTTTTTTATTTAGTTCACTCATTTGAATAGATCCTTTGACCATTCTTATTACTGAGAGTTTTTCTTTGTCTTGATTTTTCATAGCAGTTTTTAAATCTTCTAAAATTTGATTACGCATAATTTTTCCCCCTTTAATTTTAGAAAAAAGCCATTATAATATGGCCTTTAATAATCACGATTTTCACGACGGAAACGACGACGAGCATTTTTAATGCCTTCTTTTTTAGCGTTTCTTCTTCTAACTCCTGGTTTTAGATATCCATCTTGTTTTTCTCTTAACTGTGCTAGGGAGCCATCTTTACTATTGGCAGCTTTTAGGTTTCTAAGTGCACCATCGACATTGCCATTTCTAACTACTACTTTTGTCATAAAAATCCCTCCCTTCTTGGCTAATGATATTATAACACGGAGAGGTTGTGTTTGCAAGTAAATTAGAACATTAAATAGTAAAAAAGCAAGCTTTCGCTTACTTAAATACTGCAAGATTTACCGGAGATGGCACGTCTTATGGTCGAGCCTAAGCTTTTACCAAGTTCAATTATAAGATTAAAACCTTTGACGATAGCGTTAATAAGGGTTGAAGTAAGAGCGCCACCGCTTATAGTTTTTAATTCACAATCTTTTAATTGCATTTGATTGGGTTTAAAAAGCCATCAGCTAGGCCAATTATGAAGGCAATAATTCCTCCTATGGCAGCCCAAAGACCTTGGCCTCCTCCTTTTACTTGCATAAGTTCACTATTTTTTAAATACATGTTGTCTCCTTCTAGTTATTTCGCCTTTGATTTAAAACAATATGTCCTTTTTCAATTTTAATAAATTGATCAAATAGATCTAAATTATCTAAACGATGAGAAATATAAATTATGATTTTATCTTTATAATTTTTGAAAAGATTTTTTAAAATTTTTCTTTCCATATCAACACTTACTTGATTAAGCCCTTCATCAATAATTAAAATATTAAAATTTGAAAGAGCTCTAGCTAAAGTTATTCTTTGCTTTTGACCACTTGATAGATTGAAACCATTTTCTTCTATTAGTTGATAATAGTTATTTTTGACCATATCTTCTATTTGACATATATATGGACTATTTGGATTTTTTTCTTTTAAATTTAAATTATCAGCTAAGGTGCCGGTAAAAAGATATTCTTTGGAGGATAAATATAAAATATTTTCAAAAAAGTAATTTTTTATATCTTTTTGACCGATGGTTATGGTACCACTATAGTCATTATAGTATCCTTTTAATATTTGAAACAAAGTACTTTTACCACTACCTGATGAGCCGGTTACTAAAACTTTACTTTTATTTTTAATGGTTAGGTTTATTCCTTTTAAAATTTCAGTTTGCCTATCATAAGAATATCTAAGATTTTTTATGATAATTTCTTCGGTAGTAGCTTGGGCTATTTTTCTTTTTTGAAGTTGATAATCTAATTCGATAATACTTAAAAAAGAATATTTGAGTTCTTCTAAATTATAATTAAAATCAAAAAAATCTTGAATAATAGCTATTATGTTTGAAATTATGATATAAAGTATAATAAAATTATTAAGGTTATTATTGGCATATAAAAATACAATTATTATAATTACTATTTTTAAAATGCTATTAATAAAAGAGAGATAATATGAATTTTGATATATTTTTTTAGTTATACTTATTAAAGATTGATAATAGCTTTTAAATTTTTCTTGTATTTTTTTAGTTATATTTAGATTTTTGATTGTCTCAAAGCCATTAATAGATTCTATGACATATGAGTTTACTTTATTTTTTTCTCTAGTCATTTTATCAATTAAGATAGTATTTGTTTTTTTATAAAAGATAATATATACAAAAGTATATAAAACTATAAAAAGCAGAAGTTCAGCTTTTATGGATAACAAAATAATTAATAAAATAGCAAGATATGGAATTTTTATGAAGATTATTTCACTGATGCGACTAATAGTGTTTTTTACTATATAAAGGTCGTTTAAATAATTAGTTATTTCTCCTGTTGTTTTACGGCGATAATAACGATAAGGGAGGTTTATAATTTTTTTAAAAATATCCATAGTTAATGTTTGGTCTAACTTTAGATTGAATTTTGTATAAAGAATATTTTTAAATAATATAAAGATTTCTTTTATAAAAAGGAACAGAATCATAAAAATAAATGTTTTTTTATTAAAGGTTGTTAAAAGTGATGTTAAACTTAATATGGACGCTAAAGACAGTAAACTTACGATTGAGGATATAATATTTGTTAATAAAACTAATTTTATATTGTTTTTCATATAATGCCAAATAAATTTAGGTATATTTGGTTTTTTTTCACAGACAATTGGTTTTATGGGATACATTTGAATAACAACGCCACTATACATTTGATAAAATTCTTTAAAAGTTATTTTTTTGAAGGAAGTAGCCGGATCGGCAATCAAAAATATATTATTTTTATAATCTACTTTATATATCACGACATAATGTCCATAGGAGTGATTTACTATGACGTGAGCTATACAAGGCAGAATTATTTTTGAAAAGTCAGTGGTTTTTATACCTACACTATTAAAGCCTAAGTCTTTTAAGGTTTCACAAATGTTATAAGCGGTGGTGCCATTTTGATTTGTATTCATCATTTCTCCTAGTTTATCAATGTTTACATATCCACCGTGGTATTTTAATATCATCTGCACACAAGCGGGTCCACATTCTTTTAAACCTTTTTGTTTGATATATGGATATTTTTTTATATTTTTCACCTCCCTCATATATTAACATACGACTTTTTTTTACGATTTCCTTTTTTTATTTTAAAATTTTGCAAAAAAAAAATTATTTTCCAAAAATCTTAATATTTTTTGGTCCATAACTTTTTTCTTTTATGAGTTTTAAACTGGTGATAGGATTTATATTTTCATATTCACAAACGACTATGCCATGCTTAGTTAAGAGATCTTTTTCTTCAATTATTTTTAAGGCTTTATTTAACTGATTTGTTTTATATGGAGGATCTAAAAAGATAATATCAAATTTTAAATTTGTTTCTTTTAGAAATTTTTTATAGTCGGTTTGAATTATATAAAGATCCTCTTCGATGTTTTGACTATTTTCTTTAATTATATTTATAGCTTCTTTAGAGTTATCAATTAGATAGCATGTTTTAGCGCCATTACTGATGGCTTCAAGACCTAATGCGCCACTTCCGGCAAAAAGGTCTAAGATAGTGCTTTCTTTTAATTTGTTTTGGATAATGGCAAATAGAGATTCTTTTACCCGATCCATAGTTGGTCTAGTGCCTTCTATATTAAAACCTTTTAATTTTTTTCCTTTATATTTTCCACTTATAATACGCATTTCAATCACCAGTTATATTTTACCACATTATTTTAAAGTTCCCAAAATTTTTTCTAACATTTCGAAGGTGTTTATAGCTTGTTCTAGTCGATCTATTTTAAAAAGATGATATGCTTTTTTAGCTTCTTCTTCAAATTTTTTAAATTGATTAGGATTTCTATTTAAAATTTTATACCAGTAAGAGTTTTGACGAAGATATCTTAGGTAGTTTGGATTTTCTTTGATTTTAAATTGCAGATGTAAGTTCATTAATCATCAAAGTGTTTATATATTGGTCTTGGTCTATAGCTATTTTGATTAGATGTTTTATTATTGGACATATCTTGAAGAAGACTTAGGACTCTTTGAAGACTAGTTACACCATTTTGAATACCATCTAAATCTAGACCTTTGATAAGATTTGAAAGGTCAAAGTTATTTTGTTTTGGGATGTTATTTTGCAGATAGTCTTTCCAAGCTTCTTTATCTTCGCCATATAGATCATAAATTTCATAGAATTGTTGCCAGTTCATTTTACCTTCTTTAACATGTTTTAATAAAATTGGATTATGTTTTACAAAATCTTTAAATTTTTCTTTGGTTTCCATATGAGTTATCACTCCTTTTTTGATACTTTTATATATTAATATATATTCTTTATTTAATAAAAAAGCACAAAAAAAAGACTTAAAGCCTTTTAATTTTGAATATAATCTAATTTTATTGAGAAGGTTGTATCGATAGCTTCTTCTAATTCAGCGTTTTCGTCATAAGAGACGGTTACCGTAAATTTTTGCTTTTCTCCTGGCTCTAGGAGATCATTTTTATTTATTTTATCTGATGTAAAGTTTACGTTTTTATTATTTGATTTAGTCATTTCGATTTTTTCTACTTTAGCTGGGATGGTGCCTTTATTTGCAACAGTTACTTCATATGTCATACTATCGCCTTTGGTTTGAAGTTTAGTTTTAAATGTGGCAGATGTTTCCGAGATGATGGGGTCGATTATTTTTTTGGCATTTTGTTTTACAGTTTTAACGGTTATATTTGTGATTTCTATATTCCAATTGTTATTTTCTGGATTTATTTTTATTCTTATTTGAAAGGCTGTATAACCGATTAAAATTATACATGTTACAGCAATTAAAAGTATGATAAGTATATATTTTCTTTTCATATCATCACCCTATTTTGATTATATCACACTACTTGTTTTTTATAAAGAAAAAAGTGCTTAGACGGCACTTGTTTTTTCGCTCATAGAGGCAATTTCTATTTTTTGACTATTATGGATCAAGGTTAAGCTTCCTTCTTTTTGGTAACCTAAATCTTTTTTATATTCAATTTCAAAGTTATAAATATAAGCATTTTCATCATTATTTTCGCCATATTTATAATTTTCATTTTTTACTTTAGTGACGGTGACATTTGTTACTTCAGGAAGTTCTTGTTTACGCTCACCATAGACATTGCTTTCAACTGATTTATATACAGCGTCCATGGCAAGTTTTTCGAAGTCGCTTTGAAAGTTTGAATAGACGAACTGTTTACCACCAACATCGTTTTTACTTTCTTTATTATCTAAGTTAAAGAAATCGGCGATAAACATTTGAGCAACTAGACTAGCATATTTTTCTTCATCGACTTCTTTTTCATTTAAGGTTTTTTCTAGATTTTTGAAAAGTTTTTTATAATAATCTGTGGCGTTTTCTTTTAAGGTATAACCATATGCTTTGATGGCAGCCACTTCTTTTACCTCTTTTACTTTTTCTTCTTTATGAGTTAATTTTTGAATAGCTAAAACACTTCCAACGATTATTAGTGCGAGTAAGATTAATACTAATACTATTCTTTTGATATTTAATTTACGTTTCTTTTTCATTTTTGCCCTCCTTTTATTACTTCATCTGTTTCTTTGGTTTTTTTGATTAAATCGTGAACGATTATGTCATTAGAAACAGCAATTTCTTTTTCAGCAATTTCTGTGTATTTTGCAATATAGTCTTTACTTATTACAGATTCTTCGTCAAAGACGATGGCCTGGCCATTTTGACTATCATAATACATTTTATCGGTTATCCAGTTACCATTTGGAAAGACAACATAGTGATCTTCTTCTGAGAATATATCATGACCTAAGGCATATTCATCGTAGATACCAAGCATATTTCCTAAGGTTGGTAAGACATCATACATACCAGTTATAGTAGTGATTTCTTTATTTATTTTTTTTCTTAGATCTTCATCTTTAGTCCAAATTATGAATGGGACTTTACGGTTTAATTCATAATCGTATTTAGTAAATTCTTTATATTCTGGGTCGTTTTTATCTCTTTTAGAATCGGTTTGTGGATCATAGTTATAATAATAATCATATTCAGATCTTTTTATTTTAGCGTCATGGTCACCATAAATGACTAAGATGGTATCTTCTAATAATCCTTCTTTATCTAGCTCTTCGACAAATTCGCCAATGGCTTCATCGGCATAATGCGCGGTTGTAAAATATTTGCCTAAGGTTGTATCTTTTAAGTAATTATTAGTAACTGTTGTTTCCTCTCCAGTTATATCATCTTTTTTAGTATAGTGGTATGTTAGATCTAAGTCTGTTTGGTCTTCTACTCCTTCAAATGGTGTGTGATTGGTCAACATGATTAATAGTCCATAAAATTTTTCATTTTTATTAGCGATATTTTTAATTTTTTGAACGGACTGTTTGAAGAATGATTTATCGGAAAGACCTAGGCCAATATTTTCATCTAGTTTATAATCATTATCATAGTTATAGAAACGATTATAGCCTAACTGTTTATGCATGACTTCTCTATTCCACATGTTTCCTTTATTGGCGTGCATACTGAAGACGTAATAGTTTTCTTCTTTTAAAAGTTTTTGAATTGATGGGTACTCTCTATCCCAGTAACTAACAAAGACAGTACCACTTGATGCGGGCAAGAGTGAGGTGCTATAAGTAAATTCAGTATCACTACTTGTTCCAACGCTTTCCTGTGAATAGAAGTTAGAAAAGTACATTCCTTCGTCGGCTAATTTCTTTAAGTTAGGCGCGATAGCTTTACCATTTATTTCGGTATCTAAAAGGTAATTTTGAATACTTTCAGCATGTATGGCAATGACATTTTTTCCTTTAAATATATCGGTATATTCATTAGTTTTATCTTCTATTTTGTTTTCTTTATAATAATCACGGAATTCTTTAGCGGCTTGGTCATAGCCAAATAATGGACTTATTTGTGGTTTTAAGCTAGCGATTAGGTCATTTCCTTGATAAACGTAAATACCGAATTTCATGACAACGTATTCTCTATTCCACTGTTTATAAAGTCTACTGATATCAGTTCCAGTTAAACCAGATACAAAGAAACCTAAGACTATTACAGCAGCAACTAGGGCTTTTAGAACGCTTACTTTTGGTTTATTTTTGATTTTTATTTTACTATAGTAGTTTTGTTTTAATAGTTTACGGTGTACAAATATTAAGGATAATGGAGCCCATATATAGCAGAAGTCTTTGAGTTCCATAATGGTTTTTAATGCACCGGTTACACCACCTAGCTGAAGCGATGTGGCCAAAAGCGAAAATGATGTAAATGAAACGTAGTTTGTATAATATATAGAATTTATTAGACAAACAAGGGTCAATATTACTGACCAAGTTATAAAATATTTAAATCTATTTTTAGGCTTAAAGAAATAAGCGAAAGCACCTATTATTAATATAAAAGCTAAATCAGCTAAAACTGGCGATAAAGCGTTATAGTTTTTAACGGTAAAAAAACGTACTAAACAGCCATTAATTAAAGATGTAATAATAAATACTGAAAATAAGACATTATTTTTGAAAAAATATATGACACTTTTTTTAGATTTTTTTAAGATGTCACCTAGTTTCTCTATAAAGTTTTGCATATTCCACCTCAATTACTTCTAACATTATAACACGTTTTGTTTATAAAAAAAAGTAGTATGATTTTTTATTTGTAAAGAAAAAGTGGCTTTTTTGAGCCACTAGGAGACTATTACCTTTAATACTTTTAAAGATTGTTTTAATCTTTCTAAGTACTAGTAGTCTTGGGGTAAGCATATACCGGTAATAAATATATGCCCATTAATTATTTTTTTCTATTTTTTCTTTTTTATGCACATTTTTATAGGCATTATAGTCATCGGTATTTATAGCTATGCCCATGACGAAGATGTATGAGAGAATGTATATCCAAATCATCATGGCAATGATACCAGATATACTACCATAAAATAAGGTGTAGTTAGCTAGATTCGATACGTAATATGAATATATGGCGGTAGTTATTATCCAACCTATGGTTGTGAATAAGGCACCGTTATTCATATATTTACTTGATATTTTTTTATCTGGAGATATGGTATATATTATTTTTAAAAGCCAGAATATTAATATGAAAGCAATGGGCCATTTTAAGAGCATGAAGATGAAATATATATGAGAGGATATTTTTTGAAATACACTTATTTTTAATATTTCATCGACAATGATATTACCATAGGCTAAAACGATAAAGATAAAGACAAATAGAAACATGAGAAGAATTATCATGAAAAGGGCTTTGACATGGTCTTTGATGTAGTCATTTTTTTTGATGCCATACAGTTCATTTGAAGTAATTATTATTGAGTATGTACCATTTGAGACAAGGATAAAGCCTACTATCATGAAAAATATGACATTTCCGGTTATATGGCTTTCTTCGATAAATGGTAAGATTACTTGCAAAATACTGGTTGGAATTAGTTTTTCTATGATGTCTGTAAATGGGATTACAAAAAATAACATTTTGGATCCTATATAGCCATATAGGGTTAAAAGAGGGAAAATGGAAAGAACAAGGAAAAAGGCCAGTTGACCTGGCAAAATTTTCATTTCTGGTCTTGTTATTATGTCGATTATTCTTCTTAAGTAAGATTTTATCATATTTTTTCCCCTTTTATTTTTTTATTTCTTCTTTATTGCTACGCATATCTAGGGTTGCTTCATTTATGGCATCATCGATAGTTTTAATTTCATCGTTTATCATGCTATAACCGATAGCTGCACCAAAACCATGAGATAGTTCTTTAAATTCTTTATTTAGTTTACGGATATAGGTAACGATGGTTTTTTCGTCATGGCCTAGGGCAAAGATTAGAAATTCATTACCATTGGTTCTTAAAATTTCACTACTACTTAGTTGATGGTTTATGAGTATACTTGCAGCTTCGACGATTACTTTATCTCCTTCAGTATGACCAAAGTTATCGTTTATATAGGCTACATTATTTAAGTCAATTACGATAACTGATTGTGGATATACTTCACTACTATCCCATTTTTCAATGTTATCATTTAGGTAGTTTCGATTTTTTAATGAAGTAAGGTTATCAACATAACGAAGTTTATCTGTTTTAGATAGTTTACTATTTATATCTTTCTTTTTTGTGAAAATTATTTTTGTAATTATACCGGCAACGGCTAGTAAAAATATAGCTATAGATGCTAAAATTAATTGCAAGTTCTTATTACTATTATTGATTAAAAGTAAATCTTTATAACTTTCACCGATGATTTCTTTAGTGTTTATAAATGATAGATAGAAATCAAAAAATTCGTTTAAAGTTTTATTTTTTTTGGCAATGTAATTATAGTTATTTTCAATATCGATGGTATGAAGGTTTTTGAAATTTTTAAGATCATATCTAACATAATAATCATAGGTATATTCGTCGATGGCAGCAACACTATTTGATTTTAGGTTATTGATTAAGTCTTTTGTGTTATCATATTCTTTGATTTTTATATTATTTTCTTTTAAGTATTCAGCTATTTTACTATTTTTAACGGTTAATACTTCGGTATCTTTTAGGGATGTAACACTATTTACTGTTAAATTTGTATCATTATTGGTTATGATAGCTACTTTACTATCATAAATTGGAATTGTTTTATAGACATTTTGAATATTAGCTGTAAAGTTTCCAAAGGTAAGATCTATTTTACCTTCTTCGAAATCTTTAAGAAGATTATTGACAGATGAATACTGTTTATAATCGACTTCGATGCCTGATGAATTTATAAAGTTATTAATTATGGCTTGATTAAATCCTTTTAAGGCACCATTTATGGTAATATCGTAAGGTGCGTTTGCAACAAAGCCTACTTTATATCTACGACTTCGAAAATCAGTTTGGTCTTTTTCAGATATTTTTTTATAATCAAAGTAGCTTGCAGCTAGGGATGTCCCAAATGACGTTTGATAGTTATCTTTTTGCCATTTTTTTAAATATTTAGTAATAATTTTATTTAATCTTTCATTTTGACCTAATTTTATTGTATAGTTTATTTTATAATCTGTTATATTATAGGCAATATGAAGATTTGATGTTAATATATTTTCTAAGTAGTCTAATTTTGGTAAAGCAATGGCACTGATGGTTTTAGACTGAAGGGCTTCAAACAAGTTTGTTTCAGTTTCAAATTCTATATAGTTAAGGTTTAAAGATCCGGTCAAATATTCGCTTAGTTTTTTTGATACGTTTTTAAGGGTTCCAATTTTTAAATTTTTTATTTCACTTATATCAGTATATGTTGTTTTGTCATTGGTAATTAAAATATAGTTATCTTGGTATAATAATATGTCATTTTTATCTAGATTTTCTTTTTTGATTAAAGCGTAATCGGCAGTTATTTTAGAAGCATCTTCATAAGGAACTTTATTGAATTCTAGTTCAGTATCTGTCTCTAAGGCGTTTATAAAATCAAAGAAGATACCGTTTCCGTTATTACTGATGATGGGGATATTATTTAAAGTAGCAAAGTCGATGACGTTATTTTTATTATCTTCTATCCATTTTTTTTCAGTAACGGTTAATGTTGTTTTTTGGTCTTCTTTAGTAAAAAAACGGACTACGCCGATAGAACCTAATATTATGACAATTATGGTTACAATTATGCCTATTTTTTTATTCACTGCTTACAACCTCATTTCCATATACGAAGTCTTTTTTTGATTTTGATTTATAACCGGCAATTGGATAGTTTTCGTTTTCTTCTTCGGTGTCAATTAGTATTTGAATATCATAATATTCTTTATCTTTATCTTTTAGGTTATCTAATATGATTTTACCTAAGGCTTGGGCATCTTCTTTTTTCATATCGGTACTTACAGTAACTATGAAGTTTAAAATACGTCCTTCGTTATGGTATTCAACTTCATTTACTTGTTTATTTTCTTTCATGGTGTTTATGGTTTTTTCGACTACACTATCAGATATTTTATGATTTTCGATTCCATCTAAACGATCACCATATTTATTATTACCGAAAAGTGGTACTATAAAGAGCCAAACTAATATTATTAAGAAGATAACTAGAAAAATTAAGCCTCCAATTAGGCACTGCTTTTTATGATTTTTGACAAATTCTTTCACTTTTAATCACCTCAAATATTATACTATATTTTATTTTTATTTTCAAACTTCGTTTATGATATGGGAATTTTTATGTATGAAGTTTTAATTTTTTATGGATATTTATTTTTATTATTTGATTATAGGTATTTCAGAGATTTTTTAGGATATATACGCATACTAATGGTATTTTTTTCATTTTCTCTATAGGTATAATCATAACTTTTTATTTCTTTGTTATATCTTATTAAAACGGTGCCATCCATGTTTTTTTCACTATTTCTTGGGTCTTTTATTTCATTGTTTTTGATATATCCTTCATCGATTAAGGTTTGAACGGTTAGTTCATAGGCTGAGCCATCAGATGTTAGTTTAGCGACATTTTTAATATCAGTACTCCACTCTTTAGCGGCATTTATGATTACATCTACTTGGTCGTTATAAGTTTCTTCTCTAGCATTTTTTATGACTGAACCTATGGCTGGATAGACTACTAAGGCTATGAGTCCTAATATGGCTACGACGGCTATTAATTCGATTAAGGTAAAACCTTTTTTCATATTCTCACCTACTTTATTTAAATTATAATGTAAATGGAGTGCAAAGTCAACTGACACATGGTATAATATTTTTGGAATTTTGGTGGTGATATTATGTGCAAAGTTGAATTACTTGCTCCAGCTGGCGATATGGATACTTTAATTGCGGCTATCGATAATGGGGCGGATGCGGTTTATATTGGCGGGAAGTTTTTTGGGGCGCGTGCTTTTGCAAAAAATTTTACAAATGAGGAGATTATTAAGGCTATTTCTTTTTGTCATTTATACAAAGTTAAGCTTTATGTTACGGCAAATACGGTTATTTTCGAAGATGAGATTAAAGATTTTTTAAATTACATGAAGTTTTTATATGAAAATGGTGTAGATGCGGTTATTATGCAAGATTTGGGAATGATTAGTTTAGTAAGAAGGTTAATTCCTGATTTAGAGATTCATGCTTCGACACAAATGAACTGTTATAATGATGAGTGTTTATATTTTTTAAAGTCTTTAGGTGTTAAGAGGGCTGTTTTAGCTAGAGAGATGAGTATTGATGAGATTAAAAAGTTAAAATGTCCTATCGAGAAGGAGATTTTTATTCATGGTGCTTTATGTGTTTCATATAGTGGGCAGTGTCTTTTCAGTGCTTTAAATGGTGGTAGAAGTGGCAATCGTGGAAGCTGTGTAGGATGTTGCAGATGGAAATTTGAATTATATGATGATGATAAAATTAATACTGATGGGAATTATTTACTTAGTACAAAGGAGTTATGTACAGTTAATTATATTAAAGAGATTATTCAAAGTGGTGTAGACAGTTTAAAAATTGAAGGACGCATGAAAAGTCCCGAGTATGTAGGATATGTGACTAAGGTTTACAGAAGGCTTATTGATGCTGTTTATGCGGGCGAAGAGGCTTTAGTTACGGAAGAAGAGATGATTAATTTATATAAATTATATAACAGAGAGTTTACAAGTGGATATTTATTTAATGACGATATTTACAATATTAAAAGTCCAAATCATTTAGGTTATCCGATTGGGAAAGTGGTTCGTTTTAATAAAAGAAAGATTTATATTAAGCTTGATTATGAGTTGAATCAAGAAGATGGTATTAGATTTAATTCTTTAAATAAGGGTATGATTGTTAATTTACTTTATAATGAGCAAGGTTTACTTGTAAATCATATATCTAAGGGCGAGGTTGCTATTTTAGATAATAAAATTGGCTTAAATAGGAAATGTATAGTTAGTAAGACTTTAGATAGGCATTTAATGATGGAAAAGGCTTTAAATAAAAAAATTAAGGTTGATTTTAAAGTGAGTGCCATAGCACATGATTATTTGACTTTGACAGCATCTGATGGGATGTATGAAGTGAGCAAAAAATCAATTTTATTGGATGAGGCGATTGACCGACCAACTAGTGTTAATGAGGTTTTAGATAAGCTTAATAAGCTTGGAGGAACGCCTTTTGTTTTAAACGAGTGTGATATTGTTATTGACAAGGCGTTTATTCCTATGAGTGCTTTAAATGAGCTTAGACGAGAGGTTATTTCTCTTTTGGCTTATAAGAGAAGTAAATGTGAAAGAAAGGTTCATTTTGATTACAAGAAAAAACTTTATAATGGTTCATATGATGGTTTTAGTGTTTTGGTGCGAAATATGGTTCAATTAAAATATTTTTTAGGCAAAGTACGGATTTATACAGAGGATTATGATTTATATAAAAAGTACAAGGATTATGATGTTTATTATAAATTACCACGAATTATGCATGAATATCCAAATTTTAAAGGTGAGAAGCTTTTAGTAAGTGAGCTTGGCAGTGTTTACAAGTATTCTAAAGATAATATAGTGATTGCGGATTATCCTTTAAATATTACAAATAGTGAGACGATTAATTTTCTATATAGTTTAGGTGTTAAGGGGGCGACTATTTCTCCTGAGGTTAAAAATACAGATGTTATTTTAAAGTATTCTAAACATGCGGAGAGGATTATTTATGGCAAGGCTGATTTAATGATTTTAAAGGATTTTAGAAAAGATGGAAAATTTTTAAAACATTTGGATGACTATTTTCAAATTATTCATGGAGATTATACAACGATTTTAAATCATGAAAATATTTTTGAAAAAGGTGTTGGAAGAATTATTTTATCAGAGCATGAGGATATAGATAAATTAATGAAGAAATTTAAGATATAATAAAGCAGTTTAATTGCTTTTTTGGTTCTTCAATTTCTAGTGGGGAGCTAAATTTAATGTTTGCCTTTTAAATCAATATAAAAACAAGCGTAAAAAATTTATATATTTTTTGCTTGTTTTTTTCACATTTTTTTGATTTCCATTTTTAAAATTGTTTCAATTTATAAACCGTGAAATATTAGTGAAATATAAATAGAAATTTTTCTTTTTTTCATAAAAACTATATCCCTTTTTTCCTATTTTCTTCCCCTAATTTTTTGATTTAATATATATAAAAGTCGTAATCTAAAAAATTCAAAATTCTTATATCCATATCCTAATCTCTTTATATC
>CALVRS010000018.1 GCA_944358725.1 uncultured Bacilli bacterium | reverse complement strand
ACACCACTTATAAATTAGATTCCCTATCGTTATACTTAGTAGGTTTTTCATAGCGGTATTCTTCTTTTAGACAATTAAATTATACCATATTTGTGCAAAATTTTCTAGTACTTTGTAAATTTTTAATCATTAATACTTGCTTTTAAAACATCATAAGCCTTTCTCACAAAATAATCACTTTTATCAATCTTTAAATCATATTTATTCAAATTATCAATCATCTGTAAAATAGTATCCCCATTATTATGATCTAAAAGTAAATTTTTCTGCTCCATCTCTAAATAAACTCCAACCCCTTCAACATCTTGTAAATATATCTCATTTTGACCATTAGTAAGTAAAAGATTGTGATCACAAATCTCAAATAACTTTTTATATCCTAAAGCATTAAGTAAATTATAAGCCTCAGAAACATCATAAATTTGACACTTCAAAGACTCTTGACTCTGAATCATCCCATCTTTATCAAATTTCTTTCTTTTCAATGTAATCATTTTCTTCTTACCAAGCGTATGTCTAATAAGTAAATAATCACTAAATATTTGTTTTTCATTTTCTAAAGAAATAAAAGTCTCTTCTAAAACCATATAAATATCCTTTAAAACAAAATCTTCTTGAATACGAAAGCCTAAATTAAATAAATCTTCCTTCATCTCATCAAAACTCACTAGCCCTCTCACACAAATTTCTAATTCCTTACCCATAAACTACCTCACACTTTCAAATCCTAATTTTTTTATTAAATCAATATCTTCACCATCACCCAGATGCATGAGAATAACACGTCTTCTATCTTTAATATCTATCAAAGAAGCTAATTTATCTAAACTCATATGTGCCGGATAACCATCAGTTGAAACCTCATAATACATAACTTTAATTTCCTTATTTTTAAACTTTTCCAATATTATATCACTAATTACCGAAGTATCCCCACTGTAAAAGAAATTATCATTTTCAAAAACCACATGATATCCATAACTAGGCATTAAATCTATTTTCCCATTTTCCAAAACATCGCCATGTAATTGTTCATATTCTTTAATATAATAACCTTGAACCTCAGAAGGCTTTTTTACCTTAAAAAGCCTCTCACTAATGCCATAAATATTCAGCAAATCATAAGGAAGCCTTTTAATAGGAAAAATAACATTAACCTCTTTAACCTTCTTATATCTTAAATAAAATATCAAACTACCTAAACTGCCAACATGATCACTGTGAAAATGAGTAATCACAATATCAACCCGTGAAAGCTTACCATCTAAAATTCCTCTTTGTAAAATTTCATGAAAAACCGTCTCCCCACAGTCAAATAAAATTAACTTATCAAAATCGATAAAATAAACAGCCGAATTATTAATATACTTAGAAGAAAAAGCCCCACCAGTTCCAATAAAATTAAGTATTTGTCTCATAAAATCATCCCATCTTTCTTTTTAATACTTTTATATTACATACCTCATCTTGATAATTTTTAAACTCACCATTATTTATCACATAATCATTCTCATAATCTCCGCTTATTTTATAAAGTATCTTACCATCACAAGACTGATATATATTTTCTTTTTTCTTTAAATCTAAATCATTTAAAATCTTTAAAATATCGCCATCACTAAGTGAATGAGTCAAAACCCATCTCCCCTGTGGAGTCATACTATTATCCCCACTAAGTAACTTTTTAAACCTTACCTTTTTAATCGAAGGATATTCATCTAAAAATGAAAATAACCCATCACACTTTAAATAATCAGTCAAAGCAATATCACATTTTATATTTCCCTTATTAAATAAATCACTTTCTAAATAATTAAAATCATAACCTAAAACACTCATATCTAAAGAAGAATCTAAAGACACCCTCAAAATTTCAAACTCCAAAGGTACACCTAATGAATTAAAAAGTTCAAACTTGTTTTTCTCCCTAAAAATATTGCCAGAAGAATGTACCCGCACTAAATCATATAAAGAAGAATATTTAACCAAACACTGAGCAATCTTCTCTAAATCTTTTTGATTATAAAGCGAAGGTTCGCCATTACCACTCAAAACAAACCGCTTAAATCTAATATTACTATCATCTAGACTTTTTAAAACATTGTCTAAATTATCAAGTCTATCACTCACTGCAAATTTAAAATTATTCTTCGAAATACAGTAAGGACAGTGCTTATTGCAAGCATAAGAACCTAAAATAAGTGTTAAATTATTAAGATAAACATACCCCTCAGTCATCTTTAAAAATAAATCTAAAACATCATCCTTAGAAAGATAAGTCGTATCAATAGTCTTCGTAAAAGCATATTTTTCAAAAAAACCACTTTCTTCTTCCTTCAAATCTCTCTCCTTTAACTTTTTATAAGTAACCTCAAAACTCTCATTATTCATAAGCATCTTTCGGTAAACCCTTTCATCAAAAGAAGCTTCCAAAAAAATATGATAATCGGCTTCTGGATAAACCGCAATAGGTCTTCTCGCATTAAGTAAAACATTATTTTTCTCTTTTAAATCATCGATAATTTTTCTAAGCTCATCATTTAATAAATCAAAAGCTATAGACCCTACCATAACCGTCTTCATATTCATATCAGGTGTATTTAGTAAACTATTTTCATAAAATTTTCCATTAATGGCAACTTCTACCTTGCCATTTAAAACCCTATAAGAAAACAAAACTTCTTCTTTTACCTTGCCACTAGTGATAAAACTATAAATATCTTCAAAACTCATATTAAGTTCATAAACCAAATAATAAGTAAGAGGTCTAAATAAAAAACCAAAATCAAAATAAACTAAACTAGCATCCCTTTTTAAAACTTCTTCGCTTAAGCTACTCTTACCAGAGCCAGGCTTACCACTGATTGCAATTACTTTATACATAAAATCCTCCTTTGTTTTTAATTTAACACACTTTAAAGCATTAGAAAAATACCAATATTTCATATAAATATAACTTCAAATAATTCTTATAACTAAAATTTAAAGACATATATTTCAAAGTAATTGCTATCAAAAAAAAGCATAAAAAAATAACATATTTTCATGTTATTTTAAAAATTCATCAATAAACCTTCTAGGCGCTTCCGTCAAGTTACGCTCTGTATAAATTAAATTCAAAGAAATATCTGGTAACGCCTCAGCAATCTTAACCTCCTTAAGCTTGCCATCAGCAAGATCTTTTTTAACCATATCCTTTAAAATATAACCTATCCCAAGACCTTTTTTAACCATACTACATATAAGTTCACTAGTTTCAATTGATAAAACATTGTTAAAATAAACGCCATTTTCCTTAGCTAAATTATTTAAATATTGTCTATGTGAACTATGTGCCACAGGTAATATTAAAGGAAAAGACTCTAAATCTTTCAAATGATATTCTTCCTTTAATGGCAAAATATCAAGTGAAGGCAGCATAATAAAAGTATGCGAAAAAGTCTCAAGTGGCTTTAAATCAAATCCGTCAAGCTCATCCTTAGCCGAAACAGAATCTAAAACAAAATCAAGCTCATTATTAGAAAGCATCTGTAAAAGTTCCTTACTAGGTCTATCAATAATCATAATATCAATCTTATCATACTTCTTATGAAACTGTGCAATCTTATCAAGTAAATAGAAAGAAGCCACATTTGAACGTACTCCAATAGACAAAGAACCATTTTCTAAATTTTTATTTTCCATCATCTTCTTCTCAGCTTGTCTAAAATTTCCCAAAGCAACTTCTACAAGTTCATATAATTCCTTTCCCCTATCCGTTAAAATAATTCCGTTAAGCGTTCTATAAAATAAAATAACATCTAGCTCTTTTTCTAAATTTTTAATAGCCTTGCTTATAGCTGGCTGCGATAAATACATATTTTTTGCCGCATCCGAAATACTATGATATTTTGCCACTTCATAAAAAATCCTATACAAATTCAAATTGATATTTTTATCCATCATCAAAATCCTCTCTTTAAACTAAAGATTTAACCTTTATATCCTTTCCTTTTTCACTATAAATAACATCGCCATTGCTTAAAACAATATCATGTCTCATCTCCATCTCCTTAAGACCATGAATTATAATTTTAAAAGGTTGCCTAGAATTTATAAAACGCTCATAAACTTGCTTAAACTCTGCATCCGAAATACTTAAATCATCTTTTAAACTATATGCTTTACCCCTAATTGGTAAAAACCGAATAATCTTCCAACAATCTATATCATAATGACATAGCTCATCATATAAATCTTTTATAAAATCAATATTACCCCTAAATAAAACCGTATTTATTTGAAGTATTATATCAGGTCTAACTTCCTTAATTAATTTTAAAATGCTAGAAACATGTCTATAATAATCTTTGCCAATACCATATTCTTCATTTAAAATATCAGAAATAAAATCTAAAGAAACAATCAATCTATCGACATTTTCTAATTTCTCTTTTAAATTACTTGCATCAACTGTCGTCAAATTAGTATTAACTGAATTTATAATACCATAATCTTTACTCATCTTTAAAAGTTTAAAAAGGCCATCATATAAAAATGGTTCTCCACCTGTCCAAGAAATTTTAGAAACACCATTTTTCACTAAATTTTGAAGTACTTTTACATTATCTTCTAAAGACAAATCTTTCTTTTCAAACTTAAAACAATACCGGCAATTACGATTGCACTTACTTGTTATGTTGTAACAAACCCTCATGATTACTCCTCTCAAACTTTAACTCTCTTATATTAAGTAAGTCAATACCATATACTTCATTATAAATAGAAGTTACATCCAAAGTCGTTGCTTCATCTAAACTATACCCAAGTTTATTTAAAACAGATATAACCGCCTCATTACTCTTACCTTCAATCTCCGCATAAGTTGGTATCATTGGCCAAGAATCAATCGAAACCTCTACTTCATCTATCATATAAATCTTACGATAATTTTCCTGATAATTGCGGTAAACATATCCTAGCTCCTTTAAAATTTTATTCATAATATCAAAATTGCCAACTAAAACTTCCAACTCCTCAGTACCATCAATCGCCTTTTTATCCTTGATTTCCTTAATTGTCAAAGTTGTTTTTTTGCCATTTGTCCTAAGTCTAATCCATTTATTTTTTAAAGCCGGCGTAAAATCATAAGTATACCTTCTTTGTAAAAATTCATCTTTAAAAACTGCCCCATTATCTAATAATTTTTTTATAAAATCTTCTTCCTTAATATTCAAAATTGTAACTTCTCGCTCTTTTGCCATAAAATCACATCCATTTCTCTTATATTATACATGATAACTTATTATTTTAAAAGGACAATGCTATAATTAAAATTTATAGCTATATAATTTTTGCATATATAAAAGCTATGCATAAAACATAGCTAATACCTATCTAAAAAATTATTTTTCTTATCTAAACTAAAATAATTAATAACTTTATCCACTTTCACATTACTCATAGAATTTAAAATATTTATATCAGCATCATGATAAATAGATTTCAAAAAATTAATTACTTTTTTAACTTCCTCTCTTTTGCCTAAAGTCTTTTGTAAATTTCCGCAACCACATCCAGTAAAAGAAATACCATAAAAAATAAAAAAAGCAATAATATCATCTTCACGTACTAAATATAATGGTCTAATTAACTCCATACCTTCGAAATTTTCACTTTTAAGTTTAGGCATCATACCAGCATACATGTCATTATAAATTAAATTCAACAAAATAGTTTGAACAGCATCATCAAAATGATGACCTAAAGCAATTTTATTACATCCAAGTTTTTTTGCATAATTATATAAATAACCTCTTCGCATGCGAGCACATAAATAACATGGATTTTTTTCATTTTTAATAACCTTAAAAATATTACTATCAAAAATATGAGCTTTAATATTTAAAATATCTAAATTATTTTTAATATCTAAAAGCACTTTGTTAGAATAACCAGGATTCATAATAATATATTCCAAATCAAATTTTATCTTTCCATGCTTTTGAAGTTCCTCCAAACATTTAGCCAGTAAAAAAGAATCTTTACCACCACTTATGCATACGGCAATTTTATCATCTTCTTCAATCAAATTATAATCACTTACTGCCTTAACAAACCTATGCCAAATAGATGGCCGAAACTTTTTAATAATACTGCGCTCTATCTCTTGATATCTCTCCATAACTATATCCTCATCAAAGAATTATCCTTATATACTTTAATCTTTCTTTTACTATCAAAACTTGCCACATCACGAACCGCATCATCTAAATCATGTAAACCGACCAAGCTTTCCCTAATATGACTTGCGACTGAATAGACAAAAGCCGGAGAATTAATATATTCCTCACATAAATCATCGCTATATGTATGAAGCTCTGAAATAGGCGATTTTAACGCTTTACATATATCATTTGTCTGCATATCGTCCATATAAATTTTTAAGCCAAAAACTTTCTTACAATCGATAGATAAAAAAACTCTTCTTATCGCCTCTTTATATTGATCACTATATATATCTGAAGGATTAATATTTTCTTCATCAAATAAAACAATATCCTCAATTATATTGCAAATTTCATTGCTATCAAAATTTTCTGGCAAAAAAACATCTTCAATATTATCAATCATAATATTTTCTTTTTCGCAAAAACATTCCTCTAAATCATTGGTATCAACTTCACCAATAAACATAACCTTAGAAATATCAAATAAATGTTTATTGTAAATAAAATTGCCAGATGTAATAAGTGAATTAATAGCTTTAAAACCGCCATATATAAAACACTCACGCATATCTTCAATTAAAACAATTCCCTGTAATTTATCTTTATTTTCACAAAAAAGTTTAGTAAAAGCATCATTTAAAACAATAGGATGAAGTCCCGTAGAAGTGCAGAAACCAGAAACTTTAGCTAAACTAACTCCCATTTCTTTTGCCGTACACTCCACCATTGTTGTCTTTCCTGTTCCAACTCCACCGACCAATAATATATTCTTAGGTCTTACAAGTTTTTGACTACGTGCAATAGTAAATACAAGTTCCTTAAGCGCCATATCCTGAGAGCAAAGCATCTCTTTTAAATTATTATAAATATTCTTTGTATCCATACTACCACCCTTTATCTATCAGAAAATAAAGATTTTTTCTTTAAAACTTTCACACCATGCTTATAATCTCTTTTAAACACCTGTTCAATCGCCATACCCGCATAATGTAATCCATCTCCACTTTCAGAAACTAAAGAAGCAACTTTCTTTTTAAAATCTTCAGAATTAATATAATCTTCAGTCAAATCATTTTTATATAAATTCAAAACAGAAAGAGGAGAATATAAAGCTTTAAGTATCTCTTCAGCGCCCATATCATCCATATAAATTTTCTGCTTAAAAAGTTGATTACAATTAGAAGATAAAAAACGTAATTTAATCTGATTAGTTATATAATTTTCCAAACCTACATTAGCTGCTTTACTACCATCTTCATATTCGATAATTTTATTTTCATCTGTTAAATATTTCTTAATAATATTCAAAGTTGGCGATAAAAATTCATTATTATCTATATTAGATAAATCAGAAATATCACCCATAAAAATATCTTTAACATTATTAGTATCAATTTCCCCAACTAAAGTTATATTAGAAATGTCAAAAAAACCCTCATCGCCAAAATTAGCTAAACCACTAGCCATCATAGCATTAAAACTTATACTATGGCCATATAAAAAACAATCTTGAAAATCGTGTAGAAGCAAAATACCATTGCCATTATATTCATCGCTATTATAAGCAATTTGCATCATACCATTTAGAAACAAACTAGCATTAAGTCCATCTGGCATAAACATATTATAAACCTCACCAAGTGGAATATCCATTAACTCAGCCACCTCTTTAAGCATTGTTGTCTTACCAGTACCTCGCTCACCAATTAACAAAATATTTTGTTTAATGCTACTATTAAAATAAAAATTACGGTAAAGCACCCATATCAATTTTTTTAAAGCTTCCTCTTGCACACATATATTATTTTTAAGAAGCTCATAAATCATTTCCTCTTCCATATTTCTCTCCAATCCAAAAGCCCCTTTAGATTAGTCTTTAATTTTTATATGTAACTCATCAAGTTGACTTGCATTAACTTCTGAAGGTGCTTCTGTCATTAAACAAGAAGCACTCGTTGTTTTAGGAAAAGCAATAACATCGCGAATATTATCAGTTTCACATAAAATCATAACAAGTCTCTCAAGTCCAAGCGCTAAGCCACCATGCGGTGGACATCCATAATTTAATGCCTTAAGCAAAAATCCAAACTGCGCAGAAGCTCTTTCTTTACTAAAACCAAGCTCTTCTAAAACTTTCTCTTGCATATCAGGATCATATATCCTAAGGCTACCACCACCAGCTTCATATCCATTAATTACAATATCATAGGCATAAGCCTTCGCCTTTTCCTTATCAGAAAGCATTTTGATATCCTTTGGCAAAGTAAAAGGATGATGGCAAGCTAAAAATCTTCCTTCTTCTTCACTATATTCAAACATCGGAAAATCAGTAACCCAAGTAAAAGCATATTTTTTATTATCTATTAATCCTAAATCATGACCCATCTTGCACCTTAAAGCTCCTATTGCTGTCTTTACTGTCTTTCTATCTCCTGATACAATCAAAATCAAAGCGTTATTTTTTAAATTAAGTTTTTTTATTAAATCTCCTTTAATACCTTCATCAACGTATTTAGCAATACTACCTGTAAAATCTCCATTATATTTTAAAAATGCTAAACCAGAAGCTCCATAAGTTTTAACATATTCTGTAAGTTTATCAATGTCTTTACGTGAATATTCAAAAGCCTCTTCAAACACTAAAGCATTGATAATACCACCATCAGTAATAATATTTTTAAACAAATTAAAATCAGTATCTTTAAAACTATCGGTAATATCATAAATTGGATTTTCAAATCTTAAATCAGGTTTATCTGAGCCATATATCTCCATCGCCTCATCATAAGTCATTCGATTAATCGGAAGTTTTATCTCTATTCCCTTTATTTCCTTAAAAACATTGTAAAGCAATCCTTCCGTAATTTCCATAATCTCATCCTGTGATAAAAAACTCATCTCCATATCAATCTGCGTAAATTCAGGTTGTCTATCAGCTCTTAAGTCTTCATCTCTAAAACATCTCGCAATCTGATAATACTTCTCCATACCACTCATCATAAGTATTTGTTTAAAAAGTTGTGGTGACTGTGGGAGTGCATAAAAAGAGCCTTTATTTACTCTAGAAGGCACTAAATAATCACGGGCACCTTCTGGCGTCGACTTACAAAGAATTGGTGTTTCAATCTCTAAAAAACCTAAAGAATTTAAATAGTTCCTAACTACCTGAACAGTTTTATGTCTGATAATTAAATTATTTTTCATAACGTCTCGTCTTAAATCTAAATAACGGTATTTTAATCTGTTTTCTTCTAAAGCAGTCATATTATTTAAATCAAAAGGCAAATCTAAAGATTTGTTTAAAATGTCTAAAGAACTAACTTCAATTTCGATCTCTCCTGTTTTTAAATTATGATTAACATCTTTTCTTAAAACCACCTTACCGCTTACTTTAATAACATATTCACTTTTTAAAGTGCTTGCTTTTTCATATATATCAGTATCTGGACTAATAACTAACTGTATAAGTCCACTTCTATCCCTTAAATCGATAAAAATAAGACCACCTAAATCTCTTTTTTTATTAACCCAGCCATATAACGTAACAGTCTCACCGACATTTTTTTTATTTAAACTTGTATTATTAATCTTCATCATCATCACCTAATTTTTCATCTAAAAAATCTATAATATCTTCTAACTTAACCTTATACTCTTCTTTAGTTTGATTATCTTTAACAGTTAAAATTTTTGTCTCTACCTCCAAAGAGCCAATAATAATAATAAATTTAGCTGAAAGCTTATCTGCATGCTTAAAATTACTTTTAAAACTATGATCATTATAATCTATCTCAGTATTAAAACCAGCCATTCTTAAATTATTAGCCAAAGACAAAACATAACTCTTTTCTAAAGAAGAAGTGCCAAAAATATAAACATCTAAAGGACTTTTTTCTTGTAACAAAATACCTTCAGCTTCTAAAGCCAAAAATAATCTCTCTAAACCAACTGCAAAACCAACTCCAGGTATAGAAGGCCCACCAATAAACTCCACTAAATGATCATATCTTCCGCCAGCAGCTAAAACATTTTGAGCTCCAAAGCCTTGAATATCTGCTGAAACTTCAAAAACAGTATGTGTATAATAATCTAAACCTCTAACAATACTAGGATTAACTTCATACTCTACTTTCATAATATCTAAATATTCTTTAACCTTATCGAAATGTTTTTTACTGTCTTCATTTAAATAATCTGTCATTTTAGGTGCATTTTTCATAATATCTTTGTCACTGTCAATCTTGCAGTCCAAAATACGAAGAGGATTTTTTTCATATCTCATCTGACAATCCTCACATAAATCATTTAAATGCGGTTTAAAATAATCAAGTAATGCTTTTCTATATTTTTCTCTAGACTCCTTATCACCAAGTGTATTTATATAAACCTTAATACCTTTAAGCCCTAAAATATTAAATAAATTAACTATAATACTTATAACTTCCGCATCAATCATCGCATCATTTGAGCCAAAAGCCTCAAAACCGAATTGATAAAATTCTCTAAATCTACCAGCTTGTGGTCTTTCATATCTAAACATTGGGCCTAAATACCAAGCCTTAAGAGGTAAAGTATCCGCATATAATTTATTTTCTATAAAACATCTGACAATCCCAGCTGTTCCTTCAGGACGTAAAGTTAAATCTCGCCCACCTCTATCTTTAAAATCATATGTCTCTTTACTCACAATATCCGTAGTTTCCCCAACACCTCTATGAAAAAGATTACTAGATTCAAATATAGGCGTTTCAAAATACTTCGCATTATATTTATCCATTAAAGCTGTAACTAATTTTCTAAAATATAGCATCTTTAAAGCTTTATCTCCATATATATCATAAGTTCCTTTAGGTTTTT
This sequence comes from uncultured Bacilli bacterium, assembly GCA_944358725.1. GTDB lineage: Bacteria > Bacillota_I > Bacilli_A > RF39 > UBA660 > Coprosoma. Next base: position 782 of record CALVRS010000018.1, on the reverse strand, counting down.
GTAACATAATAAACACCCTTTCACTATCTAAAATTATATTGTTTTTTCATATAAAAGTCAATGAAAACCCTAATAACAAAAATACTTGTAAAATTTTACAAGTACAATGCATTATAATAGTGTAAATTTAAAGTATCATTTTAAATTTACGCCACTATCATAACATACTTTTTAAAACATCCCAAATAAATCAGCAATCAAATTAACAATTTGTAGATTAATCAAAATCGTAGAAAGAACCGTGAAAATAGCAAAAGCAATTTTAACAAGCATATCTTTTTTAGAACTAAAAATAGCAGCAAAATAAAACAAATTAGTTACATAAATAAAAATATTATCAACCCATAAAATAGTCATAAATAAACTGCTATTCATAACACTTCTTATTGCATCAATTTGATATATTGTTTCATCACTATATACCATACCAGTATAAGCTATAAAATCAATCACTAAACTAATTACTGTTAAAATAATTAAAATAATTGTCACATTTCTTTCAAAATTTTTCACTTCTCGATTAAGCCCCTCTTTTTCCATTCGACTACCTCCTATTACTAATATATCTTATAATTAATCATAAAACAAGTATTTTCTATAATTTATACATAAAAACCAGAGAATAAATCTCTGGTCAAATTAACAATTATTATTTGATAACTTCTGAAACGTTACCAGCACCAACTGTTCTACCACCCTCACGGATAGAGAATTTAGTACCATTTTCAATAGCGATTGGTGCGATTAATTCTACAGTCATTTCAACATTATCACCAGGCATT
>CALVRS010000017.1 GCA_944358725.1 uncultured Bacilli bacterium | reverse complement strand
TACCCCAGTGGGCTTCTGTTTCATTATTATCTATTTTTAATATGGTTTCATATATTTCTTTTGATTTATCAAATTCATTATTTAATCTTAAGTCATTGGCTCTATTATATAGATTTACTATTCTTTCATTATCAATATTGGGCAAGGTCATTATACTTTTACAGTATAGACATTTACCGGTATTAGTACCTTTAATTGGCTCGATATCGCCGCCACACATTTTACATTTAAAAGTCATTTAAAACACACTCCTAGTTTCTTATTTATTTTCTAGATATTCACTTTGCTCTTTTAAAACTTCTTTTGCTTTATTTTCATCTTTTAATTTATAAATTTCATATCTTATTTGCTGAAGGGTTTTATATTGATTTTTTTCTTTTTTAGTTGGTTTTTCTATTATTTTAAGTTTTTCTATATTTTCTTCATTTGTGTTTAAGATGGTATTTAAGGCTTTTTGATTAAAATTTTTGTTTGAAATATAATCTTGATAGAGAAATACGACAATATCTAGTTTTTCTAATTTATAGAAATATTTATTGAATTCATTTTTATATTTTTTATAGTTTTTATTATCAAGTAGGGCTTTAAAATACCACACGGTATATATAGAATATTCTTTTTCAGCATCTTTACTATCTTTACGAGCATTTATGAATGTTTCTTTTTCTTTGATAAGGATACTATAATATTTAATTTGTTTATTATAATCTTTACTACCGTACAGATTACGACATAGGGATATTAAATCGTTATAGTTTTGCGTTTCATTATATTTTTTTTCTAGATATTTTGGGAGATTAATATTCCAGTAGTAAGCAACAGCTAATATGATAATTATTATAATTAACAAACTTAAAATAATTTTTTTTATCATTTTGGCCTCCTTAATTATTTACTCCATGAGTAATCATTGGCGTACTCATGGTTATTTTAGCAAAAGTGTAGCCATTATTTTTACCATATCTAATGATGTTTCTTAAAGCATCTCTAGTATAGGTTTTTATATCATGCATTAAGATCATGTTACTTCTATTTTTCTTTAGGTATTTAACGACGTTATTATAAACTCCTGAGGCGGTTGATACTTCGCCGGCATCGCCAGATGAGATATTCCAATCATAGTAACGATATCCTTTATTTACGGTATCTTTAGTTAGATAAGTCATAATTCCTTTGGAATATTTTGCGGAGATACTATTTGATGAGCCACCCGGAAATCTTATTATTTTTGATTCATAGCCAGTTATTCTTTTTACTCTATTTTGAACTTGCATTAGGTCACGATAATAGTTATCTACCGAGCTATAAACTGTTTGATAATTATGTGAGGCGGTATGAAGACCGACAGTATGACCTTCATCGTAGGCTCTTTTTATTAGGTAATCTGGTCCACTATTAGTGACAAAAAATGTTGCTTTCACATTTTCTTCTTTTAATATATCTAATATGACGTTGGTGGTTCCTTCTTTTGGGCCATCATCAAATGTTAGATAAATTATACTACTACTATCAGCTGCTGGTTTATTTACGACTTTAACTGTTCTTTCAAGTTTTGCTTTATTTCCGGCTTCATCAGTTACTGAATAAGTTATTTTATAAGTTCCTAGTTTTTTTGAGTTTACACTACCTGATGTTTCGACTTTATTTATTATGTCACTATCGCAGTTATCTATGGCTGTATAGCCTTGGTCTTTCCATATATCGTTTAGATAGATGGTTTGGGTTTCTCCTCCTTTTAAAGCTATAACAGGAGAGGTTTTATCTTCTTTTATGATGGTTCTTTTTACTTTTACGGTGTTTCCTGATGAATCTTCGACTAGGTAGGTAATGATATTATCTTTTTTAGTTATTTTTACTTTTTTTGTTAAATCGCCATCGTAGTTATCAGTTGCACTATAACCTTCTTCTTTATATTCTGCGTGGGGACAGATGGTAACTTTTTTATCTCCTTTTAAGGTTATTTTAGGTTTTTCATCATCAGATATTTTGACTTTTCTTATTTTTTTGAAATTTATACCAGCTATTTTTACTTCATAGATGATTTCATAAGTTCCTAGTTTATTTTTATTTACTTTATTTTTTACTTTTACTTTTTTGGTATAATCTTTACCAAATTTTGTTACTTTAAAACCTGGTTCTTTATAATTTTGACCGTATTTTAAGGATATTTCTTCTCCTTTTTTGAGTTCAAATTTTGGTGGTAAGAAAAAAATAAGAGATAATATGATTAAAAATGATAGTACAGCAATAATAGTTATAACATACTTCTTTTTCATATTACACCTATTTATTTTGATATTCTAAGGCTTCATTTAATGAATATTTACAGCCACAATAGTCTTGACGATAAAGATTATATTCTTTCGCAAGTTCATTACTTCTTTTATATCCTTCTTTTTTCTTAAAATCTGAGTAGAGATATTTTACGTTATATTTTTGAGATAATTCTGTTCCTATTTGATTTAGTTTTTCACTATCTTTATATGGACTTACAGATAAGGTTGTACAAAAGTAATCATAGTTATAGTCTCTGGCCATTTTAGCGGCTCTTTCTAGTCTTAATTTATAACATTTTAGACATCTTTCGCCACCTTCTTTTTCTTTTTCTAGTCCTTTTGATATTGCTCTGAATTCTTTACTTTCGTAGCCAATTTCTAGTATTTTTATTTTTAGTTTCATTTTAAGGGCTATTTGTTCTAAATTTTCGAATCTTTTGATGTATTCTTCTTGTGGATAGATGTTTGGATTATAGTATAAAACAGTTATCTCAAAATAAGGATAAAGTCTTTCTAGAACTGAGCTTGCGCATACTCCGCAGCATGCGTGCAGTAGTAATCTTGGTTTACCATCTAAGTTAGTTAATGTTTTTTCCATGATTTCATTATAATTTGTTTTCATATTTTTCACCTTTATTTCACGGATATTATATCATAAATATTATTTAATTAAAATATCTCCGGTCATTTCTTTTGGAATTGTTAGTCTAAGTAAGTAAAGCATTGTTGGAGCTATGTCGGCTAATTTGCCGTTTTTTAAGGTTATGTTTTCTTTTGTTATGAGAAATGGCACTTGACTTAAGGAATGTGATGTGATGATATTTCCTTCATTATCTAGCATATAGTCAGCATTTCCATGATCTGCGGTTATTATTAAAGTACCATTTAATTTTAAAAGTTTTTTATATATTTTCCCGATGCACTCATCTATGGCTTCTAGGGCTTTGATGGTTGCCTTTAAGTTTCCGGTATGCCCAACCATATCACCACCGGCAAAGTTTAGTATAATTACATTATAGTTTTTGATTTTTGGAATGAGTGTTTTAGTTATTTCATAAGCACTCATTTCTGGTTTTAAGTCATAGGTTTTAACTTTAGGTGATGGGATTAATATTTGGTCGCAGTGGGCGAGTTTTTTTGAATTTTCGCCATCAAAGAAGTAAGTGACATGGGCATATTTTTCGGTTTCAGCGATTCTGAGCTGAGTATATTGACTTTTTTCTATTACTTCGCCTAAGTAGTTTGTTATTTCTGGGTGTTTGAAGAGGCTTGAATGAATGGCGTTTTTATCGATTGGCATCATTGTTACTAATTTTAAATTTTTGATGAATTTTCTTTCGAATTTATCAAAATTTTCATTGGTTAAAGCGGTAAATAGTTCTCTTATTCTATCTGGTCTAAAGTTAAATACTAATATGCCATCATTTTCTTTGATGAGACCGTTTTTATGAGTAAATGGAAC
>CALVRS010000016.1 GCA_944358725.1 uncultured Bacilli bacterium | reverse complement strand
TATTGATCAATTGGATCATTTAACTCTGTAAAAGCATTAGCAAACTCCATACCACATATAAAAAGTTCAAATCTCTCAGTATATCTAGGATCTTCACTTTTTGAAGCAAGCGGGCTTATTTCAATAGGATGACCATAAACAAAAGTTGGCTGAATTAAAGTCTCTTCGAAAAAAAAAAAAAAAAAAGCATTGACAATATGTCCAAATTCAAAATGAGGCTCTAATTCAACATCATATTTTTTAGCAAGTTCCTTAGCTTCATCTAAACTCATTTCCTGCCAAAAATCAACACCGCAAACTTCTTTAATTGCATCTACCATATGAATACGTTTATATTTAGGTTTAAGTGAAATATTATGACCAGCATATTCAATATCATAAGTTCCGTTAACTTCCTTGCAAACTTCACTAAAAATTCCTTCAGCAATATCCATCATTCCATACATATCTGAATATGCTTTATAAAGTTCTATAGTTGTAAATTCTGGATTGTGTTTTCTATCAACACCTTCATTACGGAAAATACGGCCAATTTCATAAACTGCATCCATTCCACCAACAAGTAATCTTTTAAGTGGAAGTTCTGTGGCAATTCTCAAATAAAACTCCATATCTAAAGCATTATGATGAGTAATAAAAGGTCTTGCTGCCGCACCGCCTAAAATTGGATTTAAAATAGGTGTTTCAACTTCTGTATAACCTAGATTATCCAAATATTTTTGAATTGTTCTAATAATTTTAGGACGCATAAAAGCAATTCTTCTAGAATCTTCATTCATAATTAAATCGACATATCTTCTTCTATAACGCTCTTCTGTATCAGTTAAACCATGAAATTTCTCAGGAAACGGTCTTAAAGCTTTAACTAAATGAACAAACTTAACCGCATGAACACTAAGTTCGCCAGTATTAGTTCTAAAAACATAACCCTCTATACCAACTATTTCGCTAATATGATAAGATTTAAACAAATCATATGCCTCTTCCCCTACTTCATTAATACTAATATATATTTGAATTTGACCGTATTTATCTTGAATATGGAAAAATCCAGCTTTTCACTTTCTTCTTTTAGTCATAATTCGACCAGCAATTACTACATAATCTTTTACTTCCTCAAGCTCTTCTTTACTTTGATTAATATGTTCATCTTTAATAATTTTAGAATTTGAAGTAACATCAAATCTAAAACCAAAAGGCTTAATACCTTTAGCTTCTAACTCCTTTGCTTTTTCTCTTCTAACTAATTCTTGATCTGTAAACTCTCTCATAAAATACCTCCGAACTACCCAATATTATATCATATTTTTTTCACTTTTTGATAGCCCTCATCCAACTTTAACACAAAATTGTCAGGTAATTTAGCTAAAGCTTTTTCTTTCAAATCAGAAGAAATAGGATAATAAGCCTCAGCTAAAGAACCAGTAACCGCTGCAATAGTATCCGTATCTCCACCTAAAGAAACTGCATTACGAATCGCATCTTCAAATGAACTGCTTTCAAAAAAAGCTGCCAAACATTTTTCAAATATTAAACATGAACTATCAAATTTGTTATCAAGTCTAATCCTATCAAGTGGTCTATGAATAGGATAAAATTTAACCATAACCTCTTCCTTAGAATAACCTTTTCTACCTAAATAAATTAAATTATTTAAAGCTCCAGCTGAAACTAAAGACAAAACAGAATTATGTGAAGGAATAGTCGCTTGAATACTTTCTTTTAATATAGTATCCAAATCATCAAACAAATATCCAATTGGAGACACTCTCATTAATGCCCCACTACCCATACTAACGCCATCTTCTTCGCCCTTACTCCATTTTATAAAATTAGGCGAAAACATATATTTAAAATGATTAGCTTTTGTATTTGGTATCATTTGATAATATTTTAAACAATATTTTTTTAAATTTTCCTCATAATTTTTACCATTTAAAACTGCATCTAAAATAGCAATCGTTAAAATAGTATCATCCGTATAAAAACTATCTTCTTCAATTAAATTATCTTTTTTCAAAACTTCTAATCGACGATCCATATTTTTACTTTTAAATTCGTCATATTCATAAATAGAGCCAGCTAAATCACCTATTATTGCGCCAAGCATATATTTACCTTCTTTCTAATTATCATCTTTCTTTAACTTTATGATTCTTTTTAAACTTTTTTGCCTTCCTTTTTTATCATATTTAATTTTTTCTTCAATAACACTAACATAAGGTAAAGTAAGCTCTGTATCATACTCACTACCAAAAGTAAGTGCTCTATTAGGATTAACATAAGGTGCAGGATTACCAAAAGCATCATTAACCAAAATAATTGTACCTCTAGACACTTGATCCAATGTTACCAAATCAAAATTAGTCCTAATTAAATTAATATCATAAAAAGGTGCTATCTTTTTTAAATCTTTATGTGATAAATTACATAAATCTAAAATTAAATTTTCATTTTCTATTTCATAATAATCTCTTAAAAAATGTTGCATATCCATTTTATGAATTTTTCTAATCAATTTCTTATCCATACAAAAACTCCTAAATTAAAATTTATTATACAACTTTTCTTTCATAAAGTTTAAGCTATTATAACATAAATTTTAAAATTAAGAGCAAAAATATTCTAATCTCTTAAATTTTTACTAATTAACTCCTGATATTCAGTAAGCTGCTTAATTCTCGAAATAATACGGCCAGATTTAATAACCTCATCTCCTTTAGAAGTAATAGCCAAATGATTTTCTAAAGCTTTTAAATCTAAATTAGATGTAAAAAAAGTTGGTAATTTTTCATCCATTCTATACTGAAGTAAGGGACATAAAATTTCATCACGTGCCCAAGGCGTTACCGCCTCCGCTCCTAAATCATCAATCAAAAGAAGGGGCACTTTTTTAACATAATTATATTTATTTTTAAACTCACTTCTAACATCTGAATTAAAAGAAGCTTTTAAACTATTCAAAAATTCAGGCCAAAAAACAATCGCACTTTTAACACCATCTTTACCTAATTCATTAAAAATAGCTGCAATCAAATAAGTTTTACCACTGCCAAAATTACCACATAAATACAATCCTTTTTGATGAACATCTTTTTTATATTTCTTAATAAATTCTGTAAGCCATAAAATTGTTTTATACCTATTTTTATCCGTTTTATAAATCTTTTTAATTGAAGCCTCTTTAATTTCTTTTGGCGCATTAAAAAGTTTAGTATTACTGTATTTTTTTTCTTCCTTATCTAATTTTTTCTTATATTTACAAGGTCTATAGCCAAACTCTAAAACACCATTAACTAACTTTGGTAATTTAGCATACCCCGTTATTTTATTTTGACAAGCAGCTAAACTAAGGCAATTTTGACAATTATGATATTCTTCTGAACACTCTTCTAAAATTGAAGTATATTTTTTAAGTACTTCTCTTTTAATTTTAAGTTTAGAAACAAACTCTTTAAAATTTTCATTTTCTAAAGCCTCATCATATGCCTCATCAAGTAAATAATCTAAATTTTTTCTTTTAAAATTATCACTAACCTTCTGCATAAAAATCACCTCTATAAATCTTTCAAACTAGCCTCTAAAGCTGCAATATCATCACTAGTAGCAATATTTTCTTCAAATTTTTTGTTGAACCAATCAGGCTTCTCTTCTTTTTTTACCGTTTTAACCTTAACTTTATTTTTATTTTCCTTCTTACAAATAGCCATCGCCTCTGGAACAGTTTTTATACCACTTCTCTTCCACTGACTAGCTATTGATAAAATAAAATTTTTAGTTAATTTATTATCATTAATCCTAAGTACATAATCAATTAAAACATTAACAACCCCAGGAGGAAGATCATAATCAACCATTAAAGTTTCAATCAAGAGCAAATCATGTTTACTAGGTTTAATTCCTTTATTTTTACCAGTTAAAAACTCATATGGTGAAATTGTTTCAAAAGTATATATTTGTTTAGATTTTCGCGTTCCATCGCCAGCTTTATTTCGTAAATATTCAGGCTGCTTTTTATATATTAAAGAAGGAGTCATATTTTGATGCTCAAAAGTATAATAATTATGACAATTCTTCCTAAGTAAATCTTTATCGATAATTTTTTTCTCATTAACTGAATTACGTATTAATTCAGAAAGTTCATCCTCATCTAAATTATAAATATAAGAAAGTTTATATACCAAAGACCTAGTATCATTAGTAATTAAACGATGATTTAAAATTTCGCTAGGTATTAAAGAAAGTAACCCATTTAAATCAATTTTCTCATCAACCACTAAATCAACTTGTTTAACTCTTCGTATATTTTTTGTATCTCCAATTTCCAAATCATTTGTAACCTCAAAAGTATCACTAAAAGAAGAACTTACATCAGTATATTCTTTCAAAGACATAGTAGGAATTTTAAAAATATTTAAAATTCTTTCATATTCTATTTTTCCAATATTACTAATTAAAGTCGTAACCAAAATAGGATTATCGATAAATTCATCCGGTTCTAATGGAGAATATAATTCATAAACATAATTATTTATATTACCTTTTTTTAAATAAGTCTTTAAAAGACCAATTGCCTCCAATTTTTCTCTAGCCTCTAAAATATCCTCTAATTTTATTCGCATTTCTGCCATTAAACTGTGATGTGTATATTCCGTAGATATAATTTGACTAGCATCCAAATTACTCCATAAAGTAAAATATAAATTTATAGCCACGCTACCAATAATTGGCTGATATAACTTAATTAAAACAAAACGAGATTCATTGTTTAATATAGTAGCATTTTTAACAATATAAGTATCTGCCGGCAATAAATTCATACTTTTCACCTCTTTTAATAGTGTATCACAAATAAAGAAAAAAACCTAGCAAACGCTAGGTTAATTGTTATTTTTTAGAACTTAATTTTTTATCACGATATAAATATATTGCAACTCCACCAGCAATTATAAGTAGCCCTACTCCTAAAATAGTAAGTGAAATTTTAGAAGCAGTATTTGGTACATTAATTACAGTACCACAGTCCCATGCACCATATAATGTCATATCACTATTAAGTGCAGTACCATCTACCCATTTACCAGTTAAGTTTTCTTTATTATACCAACCAATAAATTTAAAATTGTTTTGTCTTGTAGTTAAACCTTTTTCTTGATTATAACTAGTACCTTTATCAAAACAATTCTTACCAGGTGTAGGATCAGTTAAAGCAGGATCTGGTTTTACATCACCAACAATAACATAATCTACACATACTCTTTGTTTATCTAATTTTGCAGTTAAACTAATAGTTTTTGATACAGTAGTTTCATCTGGATATAAAACAGCTAAACGTTGAAAACTTTTATCATTAGGTTGATAAATATAAGCTTTTGTTGCATTGCTGCTTGCAGATACCGTAACTTTCATAGTTGTAGTTTGACCTAAAGCAGTTGATGGAACTTTAATTGTAAATTTCTCACCAGCATTAAATGTGTCTTTAGCCTCACCATTAGCATTAGCAATTATAGTGCCACTAGGAGCACCACTAACACTAACTTTATAAGTAGAAGCTCCAGTCAAAGTAGGAGTAATTTCTTTAGAAACGAAATATTTTCCATCACTTGATAAAGTCATATTAGTATTGCTTACATTAACATCTAATGAAGTTTTAGCACTTGCTTTAGCATTTTTAGCTTCATTAACAAGCTTTTGAATATAAGGTCTAAGACCATATAAATCATTATCACCACTAGTCAAAGCAGTTCCAATTTTTGAATTAGTTTGACCAGTATCTGATAAATACCACCAAACAGCAGCTTGCGTAATAAATCTATCTTGTTCACCATTGTTCTTTATTTTCTTATATGGATAACCATTTTGTAAAATATAAGAAAGTCCTGCATCCCCTTCGCCAGCTAAAGTAGTATTAGTTGTATCCTCAGGCCATTTCAAATCAAGGTCCATACAATAAGCTACTTTTCCATCTGAAGTATTAAACTTAGCCCACTTATTGTTCTCACCAATATAAGATACCATTACTCCTTCAGCACTAACTGTTGGAGCTTTAGGGGCAGCATTAATAGATGGCACTAATGTAATTGTTAAAACGCATACAAGTAATAAAGCAATCAATACATTATATATTTTCTTTTTGCCTTTCATAATAAATCCTCCTTACTTTGAAAAATGTCTTCCACTAGTTTTAACATTTTGATTATTTTCTTGTTCTTTTGATAAAGTCCATGCTTTTGCGAATAATTCTAAATCATCATCATAATCATGCGGATTAATTTTTTGAGTTTTAGCTAAATTTTCTAAATCTGCATAAGTTATATTTGAATTTTTATTATCATTTATAATATCTTCTTCGTCTTCTCTTTTTCTGCGGGCCATACCAGCAGCACCTACGCCAGCTAAAGCAGCACCTGCAAGACCAGTTCCAATTGCCACTGCTGCACCAGCATCTCCCGTATTTGGAAGTGTAGATTTCTCAGGTACATACTCAGGTGTTGGCTCTGGAGTTGGTTCCGGAGTTGGTTCTGGTGTAGGATCAGGTGTATCAGTAGTTGGTTTATCATCTGCCCCCTCAGAAGTACCACTATTAGACATATCTGGATTTTCTTCTAATTGATCATCTTCTACTTTTTCATAATCATCTTTAGTAATTGTATTAACTAAATTTCCCTCTTTATCATATACTTTGTAATTATTTCCATCAGTTGTTGTAAATACATAATCTCCAATAACTGCTGATGACTCATTCTCTCCTTCAAGTGGAGCTGGAGGTAACACATCAGTATTAACAACTGCATCTTCTGGAATTTGACCATTTTGTTTTAATTCATTTAATAGTTCTTCAAATTGTCCAGGACTTAATCCAACGCCACCTTGAGCAATTGTAAAACTTCCATCTTCATTTTCTATAATTAAAACTTCATTACTATTTATTTCAAAATCAGAAACACTATCATTAGTATTTTCATTTGTAGTCTCTTCTTGTTTAACATCCTCTAAACTTTCACTCCAAGAAGTCACAATATTTCCATTTTCATCCTTGATTGTAACATTTCCATTTTCATCTTTTAAAGCTGTATAACCAGAATCTCCTACTGGTGTTACTACACCAACTTCAAGATTTTGATCAATTTCACTTGGACTAAAAGTATTAATAGAACCATATTTATTAACAATTTCAGTTAATTGTTCTTCAGAAGGATTACCAACAACATAAACTACACCATTTTGTTCAAATACTTGATAACCATTTTCATTATTTTCTAAAATTGTTTTATTATCAGTAATTTCTGATTCATTTTCATCTGTAACTTGTTCAGCATTTTCTATATTAGTCTCAGGAGTTTCTACTGTCTCGCCAATAACAGGTGCTGTTTCTAAATCATTTGAAACCTCATCATTAACCTCTGATGTATTTTCTGTAACGATAGGCTCTGTTTCAGTAATTCCTAATTCTGGTGTAGGTGCTGTCTCGCTAATAACTGGCTCTTCTGTAATATCATTTGTAACTTCATTAGTAGTTTCTACATTTTCAGTATTTGTATCTATCTCTGGTAATCTATTATTAATTTCTTCATTAATTCCTGCATTGTGTACTTCCTCAATAGCAGGTACAGTATTTTCTACATTAACCGTAGGTGTAGAAACCTCTTGAGTAACTAAAGTAGGTTCTGACACAACTGGTTCACTTTGAGTCATAACTGGAGCTACCTCTGGTGTAGTAACTACTTGCGCTTGAGCTACTGCATCAGCAATATAATCATTAGTATCATTATCATTTGTAATAGTTTGTTCATTAGTAATTGGAGTAGTTGTATCGGCAATACCTAGTTCATTAGCAAGTGCTGGAGTTGGCGCGAAACTATTAGCAATAGCCGCAATACCAAGACCAATAACAGTTCCAAAAGCTCTATTGCGAGCATTACTTAATAACCCACGTAATTTACTCATTAATGTTCCATCAGCACTCTCAGCTCTTACATGTCTTGCACCTCTGTATAGTACCATTTTTCTTAAATTATTCATAAATTCATCCCTCATTTCTAATATTTAAAATTGTGTATAACTCTTCCTGCTTATTTGCGGCATATAATACCATTAAATATAATATTTGTCAAGTCAACACCTTTAATTTAAATATATATAAAATTTTCAATTTCACTATACTCATCTTTTAAAATTTCCATATAAATTTCATCGTAAAATTCTCCTTTAAAATAATGAGACCTATGTCTAACACCATTTTTCTTAAACCCTAAACTCTCATAAACTTTAATA
>CALVRS010000015.1 GCA_944358725.1 uncultured Bacilli bacterium | reverse complement strand
ATTTGATTACAACAATTTTTTACGGTATTTTTATGTTTATTGTTTCACTATTATTTTCATAGGATAGAAAGCCAATTTTGGCTTTTTTATTTTGCTTTTTTTAAAATATTTGACGTAAAATGTTTGAAAAAGAGTATGGTTTGTGGTAAACTGTATATAGTATTTAAAAGTTAGAAAGGTAAACAAAAATATTTTGTTTTTTCTTTCATTTAATGATAAAAAAATTATATTTGGAGTGGATTGTATGAATATTTTATTTGAAATAGCTGATAGAGATTTAATGATTATTGGGGCAATAGTGGTTTTAGTTTTAGTAATTTTATTTTTGATTTTTCGGGCTATTGTTAATAAAAATAGGGTAATGCCAATAAGCGAAGATGAGAGATTTGACAATGAAAATATTATAGATGAGGAAGTAAAAGAAGAGGCTACAGATGAGCAAGTTCGGGCTAAGGAAGAGTTAGAGCGTGTGTATGCACAGATGAGTATGGATTTAGAAAAAAAAGAAGATGCTGATCATATTGATGAGTTTGAAAGAGAGCAAGAAGAAAATGCAATTATCAGTTATCAAGAGTTGATGGCTCAGGCTGAGAAATTAAAAAAACAGGCTGATAAATATGAAGCTAGTTTTGAAGATAGTGCGGATACAAAAGTTCATGAAGCCATGGATACTTATAAAAAACATACTGAAAAGACAGTAAAACCAGAAGTTAAGGAAGAGTATCATGGTTTTAAAAATTCAGATATTATTTCTCCAATATACGGAATTCAAAAAGAAAATAAAAAAAGTTCACTAAAAAGAGCAAATAATGGTATAATAAATGGCGCTTATGAAGAGTCTAATAGAGAAAGTGAACAAAATTTAGATTTTTTGAATTCACTTAAAGAATTTAGAAAGAATTTATAAGCCTTATGGCTTTTTCTTTTTGGAGGTGATAGTATGACATATAATATTTATACTTTGGGATGTAAGGTAAATGAGTATGAAAGTGAAGTTGTAGCAAATTTATTAGAAAATCATGGATATATTAAGTCTTTAAATCCTGATATTTATATTATAAATACTTGTACGGTTACTAATACAGCCGATAGCAAGTCACGTAAGATTATTCGAAGTATTCGTAGAAAATATCCAAAGGCTATTTTGGTTGTAATGGGATGTATGGTTCAAAATAAGAAAGATAAATTAGATGTTCCGGCGGATATTGTAATTGGCAATCAAGGTAAGAGTAATATTTTAGATTATCTTAAAGAGTATAAAAATCAGCAAGTATATAAGGTTTTTGATATGGATAAAGCTGATTTTGAGGATATGAGTTTGAATAATTTTGATTTAACGAGAGCTTATATTAAGATTGAAGATGGCTGTGATAATTATTGTTCTTACTGCATTATTCCTTATGTGCGTGGCCATGTGAGATCTAAGAGTCATGAAAAGGTTTTAAAGGAGGCTTCTAAGCTAATTCAAAGTGGACATAAAGAAATTGTTTTAACTGGTATTCATACTGGACATTATCATGATGGTAATTATAGTTTTGCAGATTTACTTAAAGATTTGGTAAAATTAGATGGTCTTAAAAGACTTAGAATTTCGTCTATTGAGATTACGGAGATAAATGATGAGGTTTTAGATGTGATTAAAAATAGTGATGTTTTAGTTAATCATATGCATATTCCTCTGCAGTCTGGTTCAGATAGAATTTTAAAGTTAATGAATAGAAAGTATGATAAAAAATATTTTATAGATAAACTAGAAAAAATTAGAAAAGTTAAAAGTGATATAAATATTACGACGGATGTTATTGTAGGATTTCCTTCAGAGAAGGAAGAGGATTTTTTAGAGTGTATAGATACGATTAAAAAAATTGGTTTTTCAAAAATTCATGTTTTTCCTTATTCTGATAGAGAAGGAACTAAAGCTAGTTTTATGTCTGATAAAGTTTTGGGCAATATTAAAAAGGATAGAGTTAGAAGATTACTTGAGGTTTCTAAAGAACTTGAGTTAGAGTATATGAATAAGCATATAGGTATTGATGTTATTTTTATACCAGAGATTTATGAGGATGGTTATTTGATAGGGCATACTGGAAATTATTTGCATGTGAAGGCTTTAGGAGATAAAAAATTATTAGGTAACGAAGTTTTAGTGACGATAAATAAAACAGAATATCCTTATTTGATAGGTCAAATAAAACTTTAAAAAAAACAAAAAATTTGTTATAATGTATTTAGAAGGTGATAGAATGAATGAATTTCCAAATAGTATTAGAAATAATATGGTAAATACAACATGGCCTAGTGATGCTATTAAAATTAATAAGACTCCAGAGGTAAATGTAAATTACAAAGTTGAAAGAGAAGAATCTAGTAAGTTTAAGTCAGCTTTGGTTGTTGCTGCTATAGCAGCGGTTGCTTTTGCTTATACGGCTGGAGTTAGTTATGCACAGCATCAAAGTATGGAACAAAATACGGCTGTTGTGGCAACTGAAATGTTACCTGGTGGCGCTAAGCTTAATGTAACTGAGAATCCAGCATATTCTTATATTGTAACGCCTAATGGCGATGCCGTTTCTAATTATAATGGTATTGATGCGCAAGATTTAGCTAAAAATTATTCTAATGTTAATACATCAGGAAAACATATGTAATCTTAAGTATTTTACGAAATAATTATATAGGTGATTAGATGGAAACTTACATCAAAGGAAATTTTAGACGCAGTATTTTTCAGTCCGATAAAGGTTATGTTATTGGACTTTTTAAAGTGCGCGAGACTAATGATGAGATGCTGACGGAATATATTAATCACACAATTACTTTTACTGGTTATTTTCATGAGTTAAATGAGGATGATACTTATATTTTATATGGAGAGGTTATTAATCATCCTAGATATGGTTTTCAATTTCAAACTAATAGGTATGAGAGATTAAAGCCAACAGGAAAGGATGCAGTGACAACTTTTTTATCTAGTGATTTATTTCCTGGTGTTGGCGAGAAGTTAGCGCGGCAAATTGCGGATGTTTTGGGAGATAATGCAATCGATAAGATTTTAGAAGATGAAAGTTCTTTATATTTAGTTCCTAAACTTACGGAAAATAAGATTAAAAAGATTGTTAATATTTTGAAAAAATATGAAGAAAGTCATATGGTTATTGCCAAACTTATCGATTTAAATTTTTCGATGCGTGAGGCACTTAGTATTTATAATGAGTATAAGCTTAACACTCAAAAGATTATCGATGAAAATATTTATCAAATTGCTTATAATATTTCAGATATTTCTTTTTTAAAAATTGATAAGGCGGGAGAACTTTTAGGTTATGCTAAAGACAATGAGAAAAGGATAAAGGCGGCTATTTTATATGTTATGAAAAAACTTATTTATCAAAACGGTGATAGTTTTTTAAATAAGGATATTATTATTCAAAATGTAAATAAAATTTTAGAAATTGATTATGATAATTATGAGGAGTTATTTAAAAGTTTAGCGGATAATGATTATATTGTTATTGATGGGAAAGATTATTATTTAGAAGAAATATGGCGTGCGGAAGCTAATATTGTGGAGAGAATTTTTGATATGGCAAATAGGCCTTTACATCATTATAAGAATTTAGAAAGTTTACTTACAGAACTTGAAAAAATAAATAATATTACTTATAATGCGGAGCAAAGAGAGGCTATTATTAAAGCTCTTTGTAACAATATTTTAATTATAACAGGTGGACCTGGTACAGGAAAGACAACAATTATAAAAGCTATTACGGAACTTTATCAACATATTAATAAATTAGATTATGATGAGTTTACAGAACATTTAGCTTTGCTTGCACCAACAGGTAGGGCTAGTAAACGAATGAGTGAATCTACTTTTTTACCGGCATCTACTATTCATAGGTTTTTAAAATGGAATAAAGAGACACTTGAGTTTATGGTAAACGAAAGTAACAAGTCTGATGCTGAACTTGTTATTATAGATGAAGTTAGTATGATTGATATTAATTTATTTGATAGTTTACTTAAAGGATTAAAACGCAATGTTAAGATGATTTTAGTTGGAGATTTTGATCAGTTACCTAGTGTTGGACCTGGTAATTTACTTAAAGATTTAATATGTAGTGATTGTCTTGATGTTGTTCATTTAAATCATTTATATAGGCAGGATGAAGATTCTTATATTATTTCACTTGCTTATGAAATTAAAGATGGTAATTTAAGTGATAAATATTTAAATACTTATAATGATTATACTTTTTTAAAGTGATCAGCTAATCATATTAAAAGTAATTTAATTAGGTTATGTGAAAAGGTTATTAGTAAAGGTTATGATTATAAAAGGTTACAAATTTTAGCGCCGATGTATAAAGGAGAAAATGGCATTGATGCTTTAAATAAGGAACTTCAAGATGTATTTAATCCAGCGACTAGTGAGAAAAGAGAAATAAAAAGTGGAAATGTCATTTTTCGGGAAAATGATAAAATTTTACAGCTTGTAAATATGCCAGATGAAAATGTATTTAATGGCGATATTGGAGTTATTAAATATATTAAATATGGGAATACTAGTAAGAGTAAAAAAGATGAAATATATGTCGATTTTGATGGTAATTTAGTTAAGTATACACCAAAAGATTTTACCAAAATAAAACATGGTTTTATTATTAGTATTCATAAAAGTCAAGGCAGTGAGTTTGAGATGGTTATTATGCCGATGGCTTATTCTTACAGGCGTATGCTTTATAAAAAATTAGTTTATACTGGTGTTACTAGGGCTAAGAAAAAACTTATTTTAATTGGGGAGCCAGAAGCTTTTGCTTCTAGTGTTTATAATAATCACGAGTATGTGCGTAAGTCAAAACTTTTAGAAAAAATTAAGTATAAATTTGAAAAAAAGGTTTAAAATAAAAATGTATGTTTTATACATACAACATCATGTTTCTGACAAGTAGGTGATATTATGAATATGATGAAAAATATTATGTTGATGTCAGCTGGCGGGGCTATGGCACTTGTTTATCAAAAATATAACAAGAAGGTTATGAAAGCTATGAAAAATGCTTTTAGTGATGCGGCTTCGAAGGCTAATGATTTAACAGATAAGTTAGATAATATGATGTAGAAAAAAGACTGCTTTGGCGGTCTTTTATTTTAATTTTTTTTGAAATCCTCTTAATTCTTCGGCTGTTTTAGCGCTGTTTTCATATATTTGATTGAATTGTTCTAGTTCATTTTGATATTTTTCTAAGTAATAGTTTAAGAAAAGTGGGTCTGTTATGCTAAGCAAGGTTGAGGTTGTTTTTTTATCCCACTGGATGGCGTTTTCTTTTTGTGCTATTTCTTTTTCAAGTAATTGGACTATATTTCCAGAAGTTAAGTATTTAGGATTTCTGATAATATTTCTGTATAAGGTATAGTGTGGTTTATATTTATTATGTACGGTAAATTCAAATGTTTCGATGTTTGGAGTTATAACGTTTTTATTATTGGTTAAAAATTGCCATACAGGTGTTAATCTAATTTTTAGTATTTCATTTGCTTCTCTAAAACATTCTTTAAAATCAACTGTTTTGATTGGAATAGCTGGAAGATTTTCTATTTCAAGTGGTAACCATTTATATTCGCCTTTGATTCTTTGAAGATTTTTAAATTCTTTGATATTTATTAAAGCTACGGAATTTTTATGTTCTTGTAATAGATTAATAGTATTTTTAAATTCACTATTATTCATTGTATTTTAGCCTCCTTGAATTTGATAAAATGTATTATACACGTTATTTAATTTAGTGTCAAATGTATGTTTTTTATTTTTTAGTGCAGGTTAATAATGGTGATGATATGCGAAAAATTTTGATTACAGGAGCTAGAAGTGGTCTTATTTATCCAGTTATTCAAAGACTTAAAAAAGATAATTTTTTATATGTGACGGTGCATAGTGATAGTGAGCTTAAATATGTTAAAAAATTATATAGAAATTTTAAAAATATCATGTGTATTAAACTTGATATTACTGAGGATTTAGATAAGATTGATGATTTGGATATCGATGTTTTAGTGTGTAATGCGGGCGTTGCTTTTAGTGGTTCGCTTTTAGAAGTTCCAATGGATATGGTTTATAGTAATTTTGAGGTTAATGTTTTTTCTAATTTGAAGCTTATTCAAAAGGTTTTTCGGAAGATGTATGATAAGGGATGCGGAAGGATTGTTATTATTTCTTCTTTAGCGAGCAAAATGCCAATTTTATTTTTAGGTAGTTATTCAGCTAGTAAGGCGGCTCTTTCAATGATGAGTGTGATTATGGCACTTGAGAGTAAATTTCTTGCATCCAATGTTGATTTTGTTTTAGTAGAACCTGGTTTATATAAAACGGGTTTTAACAGGCTTGCATTTGATAAAAAATATGATTTTATGGATAATGGTTCGTTTTTTGATGAGCAAATAAAGTTAATTCGTAAGAGTGAAGATTTATATTTGTATTTATTTGAAAAGAGAAGTTTAAAGAGTATTTCAAATAAAATTTATAAGGCGATTATTTCTTCTAATCCTCGTTTTCGTTATAGCGCCCCTTTTTTACATAATTTATTTGCAAAAATTATTAATTTATTTTATTAAAATGCGGTATAATGGTTGTAAGAGGTGTTTTATATGACAGATATTGAGATTGCTAGAAGCTGTAAGATGCTTAATATTTATGATATAGCATCTAAATTAAATATTGATAAGAAGTATTTAGAGTGTTATGGAAATTATAAAGCAAAGATTGATTTATCTATTTTTAATAGTTTAAAAGGTTCAAATGGTAAGTTGATTTTAGTTACGTCGATTAATCCAACACCTTTTGGTGAAGGAAAAACGACGATGAGTATTGGTATTAATGATGGTATGCGAAAGCTTGGATATAATAGTTTAGCTGTTTTAAGGGAGCCTTCTTTAGGACCGGTTTTTGGCATTAAAGGTGGTGCTGCGGGAGGTGGTTTTTCTCAAGTAGTACCGATGGAGGATATTAATTTGCATTTTACTGGTGATATGCATGCGATTGGAGCAGCTAATAATTTACTTTGTGCGGCGATTGACAATCATTTGTTTCAAGGTAATAAACTTAATATTGACAAGGATAGAATTTTGTTTAATCGATGTGTGGATATGAATGATAGGGCGCTTAGGACGGTTACTGTTGGTTTAGATTTAGGTAAGGAAGTTTCTCATGATAATCATTTTTGTATAACTGTGGCAACGGAGATTATGGCTATTTTATGTTTAGCCCGAGATTTAAATGATTTGAAGGAGCGTATAAGTAATATCTTATTTGCATATGATTTAGATGGCAGGCCTTTATTTGTTCGTGATTTGAAGGTTGAAGAGGCTATGACTATTTTACTTAAGGATGCAATTAAACCTAATTTAGTTCAAAGTTTAGAGGGTAATCCAATAATTATTCATGGTGGACCTTTCGCAAATATTGCACACGGGTGTAACAGTTTGATTGCAACTAAACTTGGTCTTAAGCTTTGTGATTATGTGGTTACAGAGGCTGGGTTTGGTGCTGATTTAGGTGCAGAGAAGTTTTTGGATATTAAATGCCGCATTGGTAATTTACGTCCAAGTGTGATTGTAATTAATGCGACGATTAGAAGTTTAAAATATAATGGTGGCATGAGTAAAGATGCACTTTCAAGTGCTGGTATGGATTATTTAAAAAAGGGAATATGTAATTTGAAGGTTCATATTTTAAATATGAAAAAGTATTTAGATAATGTTATTGTTTGTTTAAATAAATTTGCTTTTGATGATGAAGAAGAGATTAGGTATGTTCAAAAATATTGTGAAGATTTAGGGTGTTTTATGGCTGTTTGTGATTCTTATGCGCTTGGTGGAGATGGTGCTATAGAGGTTGCTCAAAAGATTATTGATATGTGTGATAATGAAAAAAAGTTTCATTTACTTTACGATGAAAATGAAACTATTAAAAGTAAGATTGAAAAGGTTTCAAAGGAAATTTATCATGCAGGATGTGTCAATTATTTAGATGATGCTTTGGTAAGTATTTCTAATATTGAAAAACTTGGTTTGGATAAGTTACCTATATGTGTGGCTAAAACGCAGTATTCAATTAGTGATGATGCGAAAAAGCTAGGTTTTCCAGAAGAGTATGAAATTACGGTACGTGATGTTAAGGTCAATAGTGGAGCGGGCTTTATTGTGGTTTATATGGGTAAGATTATGACAATGCCTGGGCTTTCTAAGGTGCCTGCTTATGAGAATATGCATATTGATGATGATGGTATTATTTCAGGATTATTTTAAAAAAGGCTTTTTTGGCCTTTTTATTTTATGGGTTTTTTTTCACTTCTACCTATGAGCCAATCGATGGAGTAGTTATATTTAGATGCTAGTTTTTTTAGCATTAGTGTTTGCATTAAATTTGGTTGTTTTGGATTTTTATAACCGGAGTAGGTGCTTTTT
>CALVRS010000014.1 GCA_944358725.1 uncultured Bacilli bacterium | reverse complement strand
ACAAGATTTAACTGGGGATTAACAATTGATATTCTGCCACCAGACTTTGAACTTAGAATGGCTATACTAGATAAAAAAATAGAAGCTCAAGGAATTGGTAGCTATGTTCCAGAAGAAGTAAAAGAATATATTTCAAATAACTGCACAACAGATATTAGAAAACTAGAAGGTGCTTTGACTAGAGTATTTGCTTATGCTACTATAATGAATGGTTCAGAAATAACCCTTGAACTAGCCATAGAAGCGCTCAAAGACTATATCGGAAAAAACATCATATCAAGAAATAAAATAGATCAGGTAATTCAACTAGTAGCTAATAACTATAACATAACAGTAGAAGATATAAAATCTAAAAGAAGATTATCCAAAATATCTGTTCCAAGACAAATTGGAATGTATATATGTAGGGTTCATCTAAAAGAATCATTACCTAAAATAGGTAGTGAATTTGGTGGAAAAGACCATACAACAGTTATGCATTCAGTTGCCAAAATCAAAAGAGAATTAAAAAAAGACAAAAATCTAGAAGTTGAAATATCTAAAATAATCAATCAAATTAAATAGTGCAAAAAAATATTTTATTCACACATATTAAACAGTGTAAAGTTGCCTTTATTTTCAATGTGAAATGACACTTTTCCACACTTATCCACATCAATAATAAAAAATAACTAATATTAAAATAAAACAAAAGGAGTGAAAAAAATGAAATTTGAAATAAAACAAAATATACTTTTAGAACATCTAAACTATGTAATAAGAGGTATATCAACTAAAAATTTAAGACCAATTTTAAATTGTATAAAATTTGAATTAACAAATGATGGTTTATATCTAATGAGTACTGATAGCGAAATATCTATAAAAACATTTATAGATAAAAAAGAAATACTAAACATCGATACTACTGGAGAAATAGTTGTATCAGGTAGATATATATATGATATAATACGAAAACTTCCAGATGAAATAATAAACTTAGAAGAAGTCATTGACTCAAAACTCTATATAACTACCAAAAATTCATCTTTCACATTAAATTGTAGTAATGTAAATGAATTTCCTGATTTAGAATTAGAATTCAATCAAAATCCAATAACATTAAATGAAAAACAATTTAAAACAATAATAAATCAAACCTCTTTTGCTACATCAGTCAGTGAAACAAGACCAGTCCTTACTGGTATAAACTTTAAAATAAAAGAAAATCAGTTAACATGTACCGCTACAGATTCGTATAGATTAGCTGTTAAAAATATTACTTTAGAAAATAAAACTGTGGAAAACTGGGATATTGTTATCCCAACAAAAAATTTAAATGAACTCATAAAATTAATGAACACAGATGAAGAAAACATAGAAATGTATATCTTTACTAATAAAGTAGTCTTTAAATTTGATCAAATAATATTTATGACAAGATTAATAAGTGGTACTTATCCAGATACTTCAAAATTAATTCCTGATAAATATGAACTTACCATCAAAGTAAAATACGATGATTTATATAGCGCAATCGACCGTGCATCATTATTAACTAGTGAAAGCGATAAAAATACAATCAAATTCGAAACAACCGAAACAACAGCTGTAATCTCTTCAAATATTCCTGAAATAGGTAATGTCGAAGAAAAAATAGCTGTGGAAAAAGATAATAATAGTGAAATAAAAATCGCTTTTAATTCAAAATTTATGATGGATGCCGTAAAATCATTAGAATCAGATGAAATAGAACTAATGTTCAACGGTGAAATAAAACCAATAATTTTGAAAAGTACTCAAACAGATGATTTAATTCAGCTTATATTACCAATTAGAACTTACTAAAGTTCTTTTTTTTGCAAAAATTTTACCTTCTCGACAAAAATCAACATAAATTGACATCAAAAATGAGTATAAGAGATATGTCTTTTGACAAAGGAGGAGTTTATGGAAAACGAAATTTATGAAATCAATTATACAACTTGTGCTTTAATTTCTAAAAATAATGATACAACTATAATATTTGATAACGATGGAAAAAAAGTTGTAGAAACACCAATAACCAAAATAATAAATTACAATTGTATTTATTATGGAAGTTCATATGAAGGTAGAATAAGTGCATCAAGACTTGCCTTAGGTAGTAAATATAAATTACCTATTATTGTTGAAGAAAGTAAGGAAATAATCTTTTTTCCAACAACATCTTATAATAATAAAAATTGCACTTGGATATCTTTAAACAATATTGAAACCTATGAAAAAATAAAAGATAAAGTAAAAATAACCTTTAAAAATAAAACAACTATTGAATTAAATTTAAATTTTTCATCATTTGAAAATCAAGTATTAAGAGCTACAAAATTATTATTAAACTTAAAAAATAGAAAAAACAAATAAAAATAGACGAAATAATGTCTATTTTTGCCCTTAAAAGCCCTATTTTGTGATATAATGTTATTGAGGTATAGGAGTATGTTAGATACTAAAATTTTAAAAATAGCCTTATAAAAATGGATAGTGATGTAAAACATGATTATAAAAACACTTGATATCAAAAATTTTCGAAACTATGATCATCTAAAATTAGAATTAAATGATAATTTAAATATTATCTATGGAAAAAACGGTCAAGGAAAAACAAATTTGTTAGAAAGTATTTATATATTAGGTTTTACTAATTCACATCGTTCTTTTACTTCTGATAACCTAATTAAATCAGAAAAGGAAAAAGCTATAATTAAAGGTAAACTAATCAAAGATATATCTTATAATCTAGAAATAGACCTTACTAAAACAAAAAAACAAGTAAAAATTGATGACAAAATCATAACAAAATTAAACGACTACATAGAAAAGATGAATGTCATAATTTTTTCTTCTGAAGATCTTGATTTAATTAAAGGAAGTCCAAATGAAAGAAGAAAATATTTCAACCTAGAACTAACCCAACTATCTATTAATTATTATAGTGCTATAAATGATTTTAATAAATTATTAAAATTGCGAAATGAATATTTAAAAAATTTAAGTATGAATATACCTATCGATTTAAATTATTTTCATATTTTAACTGATTATTTAATTAATAAAAGTATTTTTATTTATCAAATGCGAAATAAATTTGTGGAAAAACTAAATAAAGTTTGCCCACCAATTTTTGAACAAATAGCTGGTATAAAAGGATTTAATATAAAATATAACCCATCTATTAATATTGAAACATTTGATAAAGAAGAAATCAAAAAAGCCATGGAAGAAGCTTATAATAATCATTTAGAAAAAGAAATTCATCTTAAAACAACTTTATATGGCCCTCACAGAGACGATTTTACTTTTAATATAGATTCATCCAACCTTCGAGAATTTGGCTCTCAGGGCCAGCAAAAAATGGCTGTAATCGCTTTAAAATTATCTGAAATAGAAATATTTAAAGATTTTAAAAAAACCAGCCCTATTATCTTATTAGATGATGTCTTCAGTGATTTAGATAATCAAAAAAAGAATAATTTATTAAATCATATTGATAATGATATGCAAGTAATAATAACTACAACAGATTTAGATAGTATCGATAAAAAACTTCTATCCAAAGCAAAACTTATCCATATTGAAAATGGACAAATACTTGAAAAAGAGGTGTAAAAATGAATGAAAATGAACACTATGATGTCTCCGATATTCAAGTTTTAGAAGGTCTTGAAGCTGTTAGAAAAAGGCCTGGTATGTATATTGGAACAACCGATGTTAAAGGCCTACATCATTTAGTATGGGAAATAGTTGATAATAGTATAGATGAAGCCCTAGCTGGCTTTTGTGATGCTATTGAAATAGTCATTAATAAAGGAAATTCAATAACGGTCAAAGATAACGGTCGTGGAATTCCTGTGGGAATTCACCCAAAAACAGGTCTTTCAACCGTTGAAACTGTTTATACTGTTCTTCATGCAGGTGGAAAATTTGGTGGTGGTGGATATAAAGTATCTGGTGGACTCCACGGAGTTGGAGCTTCAGTTGTAAATGCCTTATCCAGCTGGACAACCGTAACCGTCTATCATGATGGCAAAATATACGAAGCTAAATTTAAAAATGGCGGTCATATAGACCAAAAATTAGCTGTTATTGGCGAATGTGATCAAAATAGAACTGGAACAACTGTAACATTTAAACCAGATGCTGATATATTTGATACTGATATTTTTGACTATGA
>CALVRS010000013.1 GCA_944358725.1 uncultured Bacilli bacterium | reverse complement strand
TAGTGGGATATGGATTAACAACTAAAAAAGGTTCTATTAATTCATATTACGATGGATTAAAACAAGTATTAAAACGCATAAAAAAAGAACAAACTGATGATTTGATTATTCTTCACACAGATCAAGGATCAGTTTATTCATCAAAAGCTTATAATAAGCTTCTAGAAAATTATAACATATCTCGTTCAATGAGTCGAGCTGGTACACCAACTGATAATCCGGTCAATGAATCATTAAATGGTTGGATTAAAGAAGAATTAATCGTTGATTTTGATTTAAAAAATAGTAAAGATGTACCTAAACTTATTGAAGAATACATTTATTATTACAATAATGAAAGACCATCGTATGCATTAAAATATAAAACCCCAATTCAATATAAAATTGACTCAGGGTTCTAACTTTTTTAAACTGTCTACTTTTACTTGACTAGTTCAATCATCTAACTTTTTTTGTCTTTTCCATCATAACTTTAATTCCTTTAGCTCGGCACCACTGTAAAAAAGTGTGTAAATATAAATTTCTCTCTCCAGTTTCAATTTTTGTAATAGATGAATAACTCTTATTAACCGAAACGGCAAACTGTGCCTGTGACTCTTCAGACCATTCTCTAATTAATAAAGCTACATCTTGTGGCGCCATATTCGTAATATCTGCTTTCATACATTCTCCTTTCACTAAAAGTGCTACCACTATTAGTATTGACATTGTACATTTTATAAGGTATAATTTGTTTAAAACTACCACTAATAGTGAAAGTGAGGATTAGAAATGAAAAGAATAAAAAGCTATTTAAAAACAAATTTTAAAGGAATAATGATCGGAATCGTTATAGGTGTATTGCTTTGCGGTACAATAGGTGTATGTGCAGCCACATATTTTGAAAGTAATTTAGTAACATATGATAATACCGAAAGTGGTTTAAATTCAACCGATGTTCAAGGAGCAATAGATGAACTTTATAATGCATGTAAAACGCCAGCAATAGGAGGGGATGGAATTCTTGAAAAAGTGCCTATAGTAACATCAGGAGATGGACTATATAAAGATGAATATGAAGATAGGTATTTTTATAAGGGAGCCAATCCAAATAATTATATAACCTTTAATAGTGAATATGCTGGGTGGAGAATATTATCCATAGAGTATGATAAAACAATAAAAATTATAAGAAATGATGGTGTAATAAATCAATATTATGATACTTCTGGAAAAAATAATTGGGCCCGCCCGGCAACATTAAATACTTATTTAAATAGTACATATTATAATACTTTAAGAGATAGTGCTCAAAATCAAATTGCTCAAAAAAATTTCAGTATAGGAAGCGTTAAATATGGTAATAATGATTTAAAAACTCAGATAAATAATGAAAACTCTAAGAGATGGAATGGTAAAATAGCATTACCAACCATAAGTGAGTTTTTGAGAACAAATAGTAATAAAAATCAATGTAATACATATGAAAATTATGCTGATAATATTGGAACTTGTAATGTTACAAATTGGATGTATTCTTCCCAATATTGGTGGTTATTATCACCAATGGAAACAAGTGATACTAGTTGTGGTCTAAGTATACCTATGCCACAAGATTTCTGCACAATTGTAGATTATTATCAATATGCCGCAAGACCAGCCCTTTATCTCTCTTCTGAGGTCAAAATCATAGGAGGAGATGGAACCCAAAATAATCCTTACATTATAGAATAAATTATAATAAATTTAAAATAAAGAATAATAAACACTTTTAAATATATAAAATCTTTTTTGAATATAATTTAATATGAATAGAATTAAATTAAAAAAGAAAATAAAACATAAAATAAAACCAATTAACTTAATAGCTATTTTCTTAATCATATTCATAATAGGAGTATATTTACTTTTTAGTTACATTAAAGATAGAATAATGCCATCACTATTTAAATATGCATCATTAGAAGCAAAAAAATTCTCAAGTATTATAATTAATGATGCCATAGATAAATATATAACAGATAAAATAAATATTGATAATTTATTCATTATAACAAACGATAATAATGGCGAAATAAAATCAATTGATTTCAACACTGCTTTAATAAATAAATACTTAACCACTGCTACTAAAAACATTCAAAAAAATCTAAAATATATTGAAAAAGGGGACATCGAAAAAGTTGAATATAAAGCAAACCTTCTAGACACCTATGATGAAGATAATCTAAAAAATGGCATCATCTATTATTTAAATAGTGGTTTTATCTTCAATAATCCTATATTTGCTAACTTTGGCGGACAAATACCAATCAAAATAGCTTTAACTGGAGATGTTATAAGCAATATATCAACCGATCTCACAAATTATGGAATCAATAATGCCCTAATTAAAGTATATGTAAATATTGAAATAACCCAACAAGTTATACTACCATACTACGAAAAATCCATAAAATTAAAAACAAAAGTGCCAGTCGCTTTAAAACTTGTAAACGGTAGTGTGCCAACTTATTATGGTAACTTAAATACCACAACTCCATCTTTAACTCTGCCAAATAGCTAAAATATGTTATAATAATAATGGTGAGACATATGCAAACTTATAAATTAGAAAATAATGAATATGAATTAATCAAAGACTATAAAAATGCCTTTGACTATGACGCCATCAAAGAAAAATATACCGAATACTTCGAAACATATGACTATATCTTAGGTGACTGGTCTTATGGAAAACTAAGATTAAAAGGTTTTTGTGATAAAACTAATCCAAAATTTAAAGATATAAATGATTTTGAAAAAATCGAAGAATATATTAAAGAAAATGGCGCCTATGATTGTAAATATTTCATTTTAAAAAAGATATACAAATAATTGTATATTTTTTCTATCTAAATAACCTAGAAAAAAATATCATAATCTGATATAATGAATAAATGATAGGAGGCACACCTATGGAACTAAAAGAAACAATAAATACATATGAAAAACATTTAGATAAACTTCAAAAACTATGGAGGTCACTTTGACCCAGAAAACAAAAAGCAAAACATAAAAAACTTAGAAAAAGAAATGACCTCTCCTAATTTTTGGAACGATAAAAAACATAGTGAAGAAGTCATAAACACCTTAAATAGTGAAAAAAAAGTTCTAAATGATGTTGAAACCCTATTAGAAGAAACAAAAGATTACTTAGAAATGGCTAAAACAATAAACAATAATGATACAGAAAGTTTAACTTGGCTTGAAAAAGAAAATCAAAACTTAACCAAAAACATAAATGCAATTGAAACCATAATTTTATTAAATGACACTTATGATAAAAACGACGCTGTCTTAGAAATTCACTCAGGCGCCGGTGGTACTGAAGCATGTGATTGGGCAAATATGCTGCTTAGAATGTATACTAGATATGCTGAAAAGAAAAACTATAAAATAGAAATAATTGATAAAGAACCAGGATTAGAAGCTGGCATCAAAAGCGTCACTGCCATAATAAAAGGAACAAACGCCTATGGATATTTAAAAAATGAAAAAGGTATCCATAGATTAGTTCGTATATCTCCTTTCGATGCAGGTGCTAGAAGACATACATCATTTGCCTCAATATCTGTCACTCCAGTAGTTGATGATACCATAAACGTCGAAATAAATGAAAAAGACTTAAAAATCGATGTTTTCCACAGTAGTGGAGCTGGAGGTCAAAGCGTCAACACCACCGATAGTGCCGTTAGAATAACTCATCTTCCGACCAACATTGTCGTCACTTGTCAAAATGAAAGAAGCCAAGTCCAAAACAAAGCCAAAGCCATGCAAATATTAAAAAGTAAACTCTATGAAATTGAAGAAGAAAACAAACGACAAGAATTAAAACAGTTAAAAGGAAAGCAAAAAGATATTAATTTTGGCTCCCAAATTAGAAGTTATATCATGCACCCATACTCATTAGTCAAAGATCATAGAACAGACTGTGAAGAAACTAACGTAAATAAAGTGCTAGATGGCGATTTAGATAAATTTATAAATGCTAATTTAAGGAGGAATGCAAAATGATATTTGCTAAAAAACAGCAAGTAGATACAAAAAATCTTTTAAAAGAAATAACCAGCAGTAAAAAACTAAAAAGATATATTGAATTTTTCGTTGGTGTTTTACTTTCCGCAGTCGCCTTTAATATCTTCTTAAAACCTTGTAACCTAATCTTTGGATTAAGCGGTCTGTCAATAATAACCGAAAAACTATTTCAAATAGATCCATCATTAGTAATTTTAATTGGTAATATTTTGCTATTAATAGCTAGCTTTGTTTTCTTAGGAAAAGAAAAAACAAGTCCTACAATCATAGGTTCTATCCTCTATCCAGCCCTAGTCAAAGCAACCGAATTTTTACCAAACTATATAGATTTAGGAAATACAGAAATGATAGTTATTGCCTTGTGTGGAGCCCTAATAAGTGGTATTGGAACAGGACTAGTTTTTAAAAATAACTTTACAACTGGTGGTACAGATGTTTTAAAACAAATACTTTCGCATTATGGTAAAATGCCTTATAGTAAAGCCAATATTTACTCTGAAGGCTTAATCATGTTAGCTGGTGGTATCTTCTTTGGCTGGCAATCATTTATCTATTCATTCCTAACCTTATATGCCTCTGGCATCATAAGTGATAGAGTCATACTTGGTATTTCAGAATATAAAACCTTAGAAATTATCACAACAGAACAAACCAACATCAAAAAATTTATAATGGAAAACTTAAACCATGGTGTAACCGAATTAGACGCTGAAGGTGGCTATACTAATACAAAGAAAAAAGTTCTTTTATGTGCAATTCCAACTAGAGAATACTTCCTTGCCACTGAAGCTATAAAAAAAATCGACCCTGAAGCTTTCGTAATTGTAATTGACACTTACGAAATAAAAGGTCATAAAGCCTAAGTAGAAAGAAGTGAGAATCGTGGATTTAATCAAAATGACAAACGTCAAAAAAACATATAAAACCGGCGTAACCGCTATTCAAAATCTTAACCTGGCCATATCAAAAGGCGATTTCGTCTTTATAATTGGTTCAACAGGTTGTGGCAAATCAACTTTAATAAAAATGCTCTATAGAGAAGAAAAGCCAACCTCAGGTCAAATAATTGTAGGTGGTATTGATGTCGGTAAATTAAAAAACAGAAAAGTATATAAAATAAGAAGAAAAATAGGAGTTGTCTTTCAAGATTATAAACTACTCCCTAAATCAACAGTCTATGAAAATGTCGCTTTTGCTTTAGAAATATTTGGTCTTCCAAAAGAAGAAATACACGCCAAAGTCCTAAAAGTACTAGAACTAGTTGGTCTTAAAAATAAAGTAAAAAACTATCCATCCCAATTATCTGGTGGCGAACAACAACGTGTTGCCATCGCAAGAGCCATCGTTAATGGCCCAAAACTTTTAATTTGTGATGAGCCAACTGGAAATCTAGACCCCACAACAGGTATGGAAATAATGGAAGTCTTAGAAGAAATCAATAAACTTGGTACAACAATCATTATGGTAACCCATGATATAAATATCGTCAAAAAAATGAATAAAAGAGTTATTGTATTAGACGCTGGTCGCGTTTTAAAAGACTATGAGAAAGGAACATATAATAATGAAAACATTTAGAATAATTGGAAGAAACTTTAGAGATGCCTTTAAAGGTGTCTTTAGAAACTTCTCTCTATCATTTGCCTCAATTTCTTGTATAACAATAACTCTAATCGTCGTTGCCGTATCCATGGTATTATCCAATAACGTTGATAACTTTACCAAACTAGTTGAAAGAGACGTTACCATCGTTGCCTTCATTGATAATAAAGCCACAAATGAACAAATTGACGAAATCAAAGACGCAATTAGTATAATAAATAATGTCGATACTTATGAATTCAGATCAAAACAAAATATCACAAAAGAAATGCGTGAATCTTCAAAAGAATTTGATAGTATCATGAAAAATTGGACCGATGAAGAAAATCCAATTCAAAACACATTTCAAGTTAAAGTAAAAGACATTGAAAAAATCAAAAACGTTGCTGATCAAATTGAAAAAATAGATGGTATAACATTAGTCAAATATGGTGAAGGTATGGTTGAACAGTTAATTCAAACATTTGACTTTATTCATAAAATTTGTATTGGAGCTGTAATCGCCTTAATCTTAGTAACTGCTTTTCTAATCTCTAACACAATTAAAATAACTATCAACTCTAGACAAAGGGAAATCGGTATTATGAGATTAATAGGAGCCTCAAATCTAAACATCAGAATTCCATTTATTATCGAAGGACTTCTTCTAGGAGCCTTAGGATCTATTATTCCAATACTCACAACAATATATGGTTATAATGCACTATACCGTAACTTTGATGGTCACCTATTTTCACCATTTATCAAACTAATCGAACCAGTACCATTTGTCTATACAACATCCTTAATCTTACTTGCCATAGGTATTGCTGTTGGTATGTTTGGTTCATGGAGAGCTGTAAAAAAATACCTAAAAATTTAAAAATTTTAAACTCTGATTCATTTCAGAGTTTTTTCTATACTTTATGAATAACTTGTGATATAATTAAAGTGGAGAGTAGGGGTTAAAATGATTGAATTTAAAAATGTCAGTAAAATCTATAAAACTAAAAAAGGAGTAGAAACTAAAGCCTTAAATAATATCAATCTGAAAATTGGTAATAAGGGTCTAGTTTTTATAGTTGGAAAATCTGGTAGTGGTAAATCGACTTTGTTAAACTTACTAGGTGGACTAGATAATATAACAAGTGGTGAATTATTCATAAATAATAAAGACATAAGTAAATTTAAAAACAAACAGTATGATGCATATAGAAATACTTATGTTGGTTTTATATTTCAAGAATTCAATATTTTAGAAAATTATAATGTTTACGAAAACATTGAACTAGCTCTAAGACTTCAAAATAAAAAATCATCAAAAACAGATATTGATGAATTATTAAATAAATTAGGACTAGAAAATTTAGATCAAAGAAAAATAAATGAATTATCAGGAGGACAAAAACAAAGAGTAGCTATTGCTAGAGCCCTAATCAAAAACCCTGAAATAATCTTAGCTGATGAACCAACAGGAAACC
>CALVRS010000012.1 GCA_944358725.1 uncultured Bacilli bacterium | reverse complement strand
AACTTTTGTTTATAGTGATATTCCGTTTATTATTTTAAAAGATATTTTACCAAATAGTGATGAGTATTTTAAAAAGTATTTTAATGATGAGATGAATTTATTAAGTACAGGTTATGACAGAAATTTTGGAAATTTAACTGGTATGAGAGCTGGGGAGATGGTTAATGATCCTAAGGCTCAGGTTATGGAAAGATACAGTATATATCCTGGTCATGCTGGTATATATAGTACTTCTTTAGATTTGGTTAAGTTATTTAAGGCGCTTGATGATGGATTTTTGTCACATGAGTCAATGCTTAAACTTATTACTCCGGCAATGGATAGTCCTATTTTGCTTGATTTAAATGGTAAAATTTTATTTAACAAAGATAAAAGTGGTAATTCTTTAGGAGTTAAGAAAATAAATAGAGGTATGGGAGTTTATTATAATCATCCAGAAGGAATTAGAATAAGTGAAATTCCAGCTGGTTTAAGTGATGAGGCTTTTGCTATAGCGGGGTTTACAGGAACATGGGCAACTTTTGATTTAAAAAATGGCCTTACTGCCAATATTTTAGCTAATCCACTTTCTTCTTTAGGGGAAAAAGAGTTTATTATTGATAATGAAAAATTTAAGATTGTAGACTGCGGGAAAAAATTTGTGGATGGAGTTAAGTTTAAAGTTTTAGGTAAAACAGCAAGTGCTTTAGATGATAATATACCTTTTACGAGAATTACTAATACTTTAAAGGAAGATGCAATATATACTTTACTTAAACTTAGACTTGCAAAAAATGTTTTAATGAGAAAGGCAAGTTTGGAGAGAAGTGCTATATTAAGTGATGAGGTTATTAATAGTTTTGAGTGTTCGAAGATTGTTGGGGGAAGATAATATGAAACCTTTAATTGGAATTATTTCAAATAGAGTAGAGAATGCAGATAATCCATTTGAAACAAAAACTAGTTTTAATGAGACTTATCCCAAAAGAATTATAGAGTCTGGGGGAATACCAATTGGGGTAATTTTTCCAAATGATGAGTTTCAAAAGGATGTTTTAGATATGTGTGATGGTTTTGTTTTACAAGGTGGCTTTAATATATATTCTTCAAATATTAATGCGGTACATTATGCTTGTTTAACGAGGAAACCAATTTTAGGTATATGTATGGGTTTTCAAACGATGCTTGGTTATGAATGGATTAGGAAAGAATTTGGTGGAGTTATGCCTTCTTATAGAGAGATAAGTGATTTTTTTAAACCAGAAGATGAGGTTAATTTTATTTTTAAAAAGTCTGGTCATGATAATTTAAATCCATTTTGTCTAAGTAAGATTGATAAGTCGAAGCATGCTATAGTACTTTCAAAAAGTTCTAGATTATATAAAATTTTTAATGATAATTATATAGAGATGCCTTCTATTCATGGATACTGTGCTTTAGATAATGTTTTGGCTTATGATAATTTAATATTTAAAGTTGTTGGCCGTAGTTTAGATGGTAATATTGAAGCGACTGAGAGTATTGATCCTAATTGGTGGGCAGTTGGAGTGCAGTTTCATCCAGAGCTTGAAGATGAAAATTTATCTATTTTTAAATCTTTGATTAATGAAGCAAAGGTTAAAAAATTATTAAAGTAATTAAATTTTTAATAATTGTAAAATGTATTGGAGTTGGTTAAATGTTTTTAAAAAAGAAAAATAAAGATGAATATAATGTGGGAGATTTATATATTGTGCATTTATCTGATTTGTATTTATTAACTTGTAATAGTTTTGAACATAAAAGTATTCGTGATTTTTCTAGTGGCAGTATATGTTATTTAATAAATAAAGAGACTTCAGATGATGTAATTATTTTAGAAGTTTTAGAAGAAAACGGAAAAAAATATTTGTTTGATATTTTAACTAATACTAAGATATTTTTATTTACTGATAGAAATTCAGCTGCGAAAAGGTTAAAAAATTTAAATACTGATTGGATATTTACCAAGAAAAGAAAAGCTGTTTCTTCTAATTTTGATAAGTATGAAATTTATTCTTCAAAGCAAATATTATCTATTGATGATTGCCAATTTTTATTTGTAAATGTTAATGCTATTAAACCTATAAATAATATTTTAGATAGTGAAATGTTGAGTTTATATGATTATAATATTAATTTTTATTTAGAAAATAGAAAAAGAATTATTGAATTTTTATTAATTTCTCAGCAAGAAGAATTGAATAAATTAGCTTCTGTACAAAAACAGCTTGAAGAGTTACATTTGACATGTGAAGAGATAGAAGATTTTAAAAATAATTTTGATAATTTTACTCAAAAGGTTAAGACAAAACAGTTAAAATTTAAATAATATAAAAAAATTTCTATTTATAGAAATTTTTTTATATACTAGTTTTATCATTTTCTTTTTTATTTAGAATATAATTAAGTGGGTGGTAGTATGATGCTTTCTGATTTGCAGGGCAAAGATATTATAAATATGACTGATGGTAAGAAGATAGGTTTGATTATAGATGTTAGTATTGATAAAGATGGACATATAAGTGAATTTAGTGTTCAAAGAAGAAGGTTTATTTTTTTTAGTGGACCTTCTATTAAGATAAGGTGGTCCCAGATTGACAAGATTGGTAAAGATGTTATACTAGTAAATATGAGTGTTTAGGAGGAATATATGAAAGTATTACTACATACAGGAAGATTTAAAGATGTTTCGAAAAGTGGTGTTGGTAAGGCTATTGTTCATCAAATGAAGGCTTTAGATTTAGTACATGTGCCTTATACGACGGATTTAAAGGATGATTTTGATATTGTACATATTAATACAATTTTTCCAGAATCACTTGTTTTAGCAAAGAAGTGCAAACAGATGGGTAAAAAAGTGATTTTTCATGCTCATTCAACTGAGGAAGATTTTCGAAATTCATTTAAACTTTCTAATGGTGTTTCGCCAATATTTCGCCAGTGGCTTAAAATCTGTTATGGTTCAGCAGATTTACTTATTACTCCGACAGAATATTCTAAAAGAGTTTTAGAAAAGTATGATTTGGGGAAAGAGATTATTCCTATATCTAATGCTATTGATTAAGATTTTTTTAAACGATATAAAGGCGGTCGACTCATATTCAGAGAAAAATATGGTTTTAGTGAAGAAGATAAAGTAGTTATGGCTGTGGGACTTTATATTGAAAGAAAAGGTATTTTAGAATTTTTGGAGTTAGCAAGAAGATGCTCAGAGTACAAATTTATTTGGTTTGGCTACACCAAACCTTCGCTTATTCCTATTAAAATAAGCGAAGCTATTAAGAATAAAACAGATAATGTTTATTTTCCTGGATATGTTGATAGTACAGATTTAAAAGACGCTTATATGGGCTGTGATTTATATATTTTTCCAACAAAAGAGGAAACTGAAGGTATAGTTTTATTAGAAGCTTTAGCTATGAAGTGTCAGTGTTTAATTAGTGATATTCCTATTTATGATGATTGGCTTAAAGATGGGGTTAATGTTTATAAAGCGAGAAATGTTGATGATTTTGAATATAAAATGAAGCTTATATTAAAAGGAAAATTACCTGATTTGACTGATGAGGGATATAAGGTTGCTAAAGAAAGAGATATTAAAAAAATCGGTTATAAGCTTAAAAAAGTTTATGAATATGTTTTAGAGAAAGATTTAATTAGTAAATAATTTAAAGTTGAAAAAAACAAATGATTTATCAAAAAAATTACTTGTTTTTTTTTTTTTTTTTTTTTATTTTGATATTGGATATAATAAAGGAGATAAAAAAACTATGAAAAATAAAGTAAAAGAGTTTATAAAAAGTTATTTATCAGGATTTATATTGGGAGTGATATCTGCGGCAGTAGTAGTGGTTTATGCTGAGACATGTTTTCCTTCTAATCAGGTAACTTATGATAATACTGCAAGTGGACTTTCT
>CALVRS010000011.1 GCA_944358725.1 uncultured Bacilli bacterium | reverse complement strand
CATAGCTATTATTTAGCATGCTTTCGCCATCTGAGACTGTGGCTAAAATACTACCACTTTCAGTAAAATCTATTTTAGCTTCTGTATTTTTTACAGTTACAGGATTTCCTCCATTTACCTGATATGTACATGTTAGTGTATCTTTACATTCTTCTTGGAAATGGACGGTTACGGTTTTTGGATTAATTCCTTCTTCGGTAAATGTTGGCTCTTTAAGCTCTATTTTTACACTTTCAATATCAATTAGATATGGATCTTCTTTAGTTCCTGTGCCACCTGTTATAACAGTGCTTTCTGAAAGATATAAGGTTGGGGCAATATAAGCATTTTGATTATTTGAGGCGACATTATAGCTAACGGTTCCTTCGTTTGGAGTTTTATTTATACCATATACTTGACTGCTATTATTACTATTTGGAGTAATTGTCCACATATAACCGTTTTCTGGCACAATATTATATATCCAGTTAGTATTTATACATGTGCTTGGATTATTATTATTTAAATTTAAGGTAGCACACTGATTAGA
Organism: uncultured Bacilli bacterium; assembly: GCA_944358725.1. Classification (GTDB taxonomy): domain Bacteria; phylum Bacillota_I; class Bacilli_A; order RF39; family UBA660; genus Coprosoma. The sequence goes on along the minus strand of CALVRS010000011.1, from coordinate 16,656 downwards.
ATTTGAGTTAGCTCTTAGGTATTCACTAGCTGTAATAAGGCCTATTTTTCCATTCCACTGATTTGTTTTTTCATCTTGCATTTGATTTTGAATATTATCATTATGTTCTTTAATAGCACCAACGTTCCAAGAGTGAGAGATAATGTTTGTTTTATTTGTCTTTATTTTATTTAAGTAGTCATTATTTAAATAAGTATTTACTGAGGCATCTTTTAAAACATTGCCGCTTAAATTACTATTGATAAAGTTTTGGCTTGAAGCCCAGGCGTTACAGCCATTTGGACTAAGGGCACAGTAGGTACCTCCAGCTCCATTACTATTTTGATCTCTTGCGCCTGCATTATCAAAGGCATTAGTGCTTTCTGTTTCTGAGCGAATTATTTTTATAGTGCCATCTGATTCTAAGGAAATTATACGCCATAGTTCTTCATTAAATTTTATATAGTTATTTGGATTTGCTCCTTTGAAGATACATTTTCCATCTTCTTCTTCGTCAAAATACATGCCAGAACCTGAGGTTACAACGTTTTCAGGGACGCATTCTAAGGAAGAAGATGCTTTACCTGCCTCGCCATAGTCAAATGCTATAGTCGAGAAAGTACCATTATTGAATTCGGCAAATAATCTTCCTTTATTTTGAATTTCTTTGGCATCTATTTTAGAGATAAATTCTCTAAATTTTTGACCGATGTTTTCATCTTCATGATTATTGACATAATATTGTATGGCTTTGACATCGGAGCTTGTATATATAATTGTTTTAGCTTGCATTTCATCCATGAGCTGGTCACAGAAGGTATCAGCTAGATTGATATCTAAGTTACAGCTGCCATTTTTATATACTAAAACATATGGTTTTTCAATGGTAAGATATTCTGAAAGGTCATATTGATTTGTTTTTAGATAGTTTGCGACAGAGGATAAATCATAAATGGCTTCAACATTATTATGACTATAGCTATTTTTATAATTGTTGGTTAAATTACTAAACTGAATAAATAGTACTATTAATATTGTTAAGACAAAGGTTGAGACTATTAAGGCTTCAGCTAGTAGGAATCCTTTTTCATTTTTCATGTTTTATCCTCTTTTCTATTTTAGTTTTTAAGCATTTCTTTTAATTTATCTAAGGCACACTGAGCATCTTCACAAGGAAGTTCAGTTTTATCATTATTATATGATAAATCGATAGCTCTTAATTTGATTTTTAAATTATGTGTATTATTTGCTTCGTTTGTACCATCGGTTACTCTAGCTAAAACAGAACCATTATATTTATTATCAACATCTTCTAGGTAGAATGTTGCATTATCTTCTTTGGTGGTTACTGTTTTTATTTCGCCGTTATTTTTTTGATAGGTACAGGTATATGTTGTTCCACAGCCTTCTGGGAAGGTTATTTTAACGGTTATTGGATATACTCCACTTTGGGTAAAGGTTGGGGCAATTATGGAAGAGGTAGTTTCTTCTCTATTTGCCTCTACGGTTTTACCTGTGGCAGTGGTTATTTTAGCATATATTTGGTAGGTTGTTCCTTGGGTTAGATTTTTAAAGGTGTAAATGTTACTATCACTTTCCTCCCAAGTTCGTCCACCATCTTTAGAAAATTCATATTTTACAATATTACTTGAAGCTTCAGCATTAGCTATAGCTGTTATGGTGTTAGAAGTTGCGGTGGTTGATACTGTTAGTGAGGCATAGTCAGCATTTACTTTTGAGGTTAAAGTTACATCGTTAGTTAAAGTGTATGTTGCGTTTGGGTTACCTACTTTAGTATTACCATTATACCATCCATCTAAGATATATCCTTCGTTTGGAGTGATTGATGGTAATGTTATTTGACAGCTATTATTACCAGCTTCGATTGTACAAGTTTTAGAGTTACTACCGATAGAAGCTATATTTTCTCCTTTTATGAAGGTTGCGGTTACTTGTCTATTTTGAATGGTAATAGAAGTGCCACCACCTTCACTATTTTGCGCTGAAATATTACCAGCTTTATCTTTTACCCAAATATAGTATGTGCCTTGACTTTTAGATATGGTAATATTTCCTGCTTGACCAGCTTTGATGTTTGTTGTTACCCAACCGCTAGCATCAGGGTCTGGTTTTACATTATTTTCACTAATATAATATCCGATAATACCACTTACATTATCGATAGCATTTACTTTTATTTTTGAGTTTTGCTCAACAGTTACGCTATTTATGACAGGAAGTTCATTATCAATATTTATGATATCAATACTACCTGTTATAATGCTGGCACCGGTTACTCTAGCCTGAAGGGTTGATATTTTTGTAAAAACAGGAAGTTCAAAGTTCCCTTCTTCAGCGTTTTGCCAATTGCCATTATCTATTTTATATTGATATGTATAACCACTTCCCATTTGAGGAAATTTTATGATTACATGTCTTTCATGAACCCAATTATTATTATCTGGATTTACAATAAAGTCTATTTTATGGATGTTTGAATCGGCATTACATTCGTCTTTTTCTACTATTTGATGAGTTATATTTCCATCGCTATCAACAGTGACGGCAATGGTCATATCGGTTATGTCTTCACCTGTTTCAACATCGATTACGGGACTAACTAGTTTACCATCGTCGACTAGGTCTTGAATTGGTATACAATATGTACCAGCTTTTGTGGTGTCGATATTTTCTTCGATATAGTTATCGACGGCATCAAAGATTAATTGGTCATTTATTTCGCCTGCTTTATCACCATTTTGAGCTATTTTATTGATAATGGTTGGCATTAGCAAGAGCAAAAGCAAGGCAATTATTACAATTACGCCTAATATTTCAGCTAAGGTAAAACCTTTTTTATTCATATTCTCACCTACGTTTACTATAGTTTATAGTTTTTAATTATATTGTCGGATATTTTTATTTTTATCTATTTTACTATAATAATTATAAACTATTTATATGGGTAATGCAAGCATACAAATTTTATTATAGAAAAAAGACAGTTTGTTTTCTGTCTATTCTTTTAAAAGTTGTTCTAAAGAGGTTATTTTATAGCCTTTGGCTTCGATATAATTTATGATGGCTGCAAGTTCGCTATTTAAAGATGGGGTTACTTCTAGGGATATGATGGATCCTGGCAGTAATGTTTTTTTGATATTTCTTAAGTAGTTTTGTTTGATAATTATTTTTGGCATTATAGTGATGGAGTTTTGGATACTACAGATTTGTAAGATGGTTTTATTCGGTTTTTCGCTATAGCAATAATTATAAAGCTGCGGTCCAATATTAGTAATGATGGTTTTCATCCACGTAAAATCACTATTGGTGTAATCTTCATTATGGCTTAAATTACCGACAGTATGACCATTTTGAATGAGGTTTATGATTTGATTATGGTGTTTTTCTAAATATTCACTTTCAATAAAAAAAGTCGATTTTAGGTTTTTTTCTTTTAATTTATTTATGATATAGGTAATATCATCTTTAGGACTTAGTTTGAATAGTAAGGTGATTTCCATTTTAGTGTTATTACCGTTTATGACGTATTTATCTTTATTTTTATCTAAGGTATTTTTAACTTTTAATGGTTTATAGACTAGAAGTTTACTTTCAAAATATCCTACTTTACTCATGGATTCATAGCTTTTTTGAACATCTACTTCCCATCCATTGACACCTGGGATAATGGTATTTTCTTTTATGATGGGTTCGATGGCATTTTCTTTATAGCCATCTTTTTTACTTTTTATTTCAGTAAGTAAGGCGTCTGACAGTTTAGCTGTGGTGCCTACTTTTTCAGTATAGACGAAACTGCCGACCATTAGGGTTAAAATACCGATTATTTGAAAGAATTTTTTCATATTTTCACCTATGAAATTATATGATTATGTTTTATTGATATGTCCTGAAATCACTTTTTTATTGGTTTTTCATATGATATTATGAAGGGGGTAAGCTTGATGAGGTATCAGTATTATAATGTTAGTAGACGTCCGATGGGACCTCAAGGACCAGGTGGGCCTAGGCCAGGGCGACCACCAGGACCTAATCAAGGCGGTTTTTTAGGTCCATTTATTTTAGGAGGAATTACGGGAGGACTTATTTCACCACTTTTTTGGAATAATAACCGGCCAGTATATTATCCTTATTATCCGCCATATTTTGGTCCTTATACGTTTTACCGTTAAAAAAGCCTCAATCGAGGCCTTTTTGAATATATACTTCAGCTACTTTATCTAAGTCTTTGACTAAGGACATTATTTCTTCTTTATTTTTTAATCTTGTACCACTGGCAAACATATGACCACCGCCACCATGATTTGAGGCTACTTCATTAATGATGGGGCCTCTTGATCTTATGGATACACGGTAAGTTCCAAGTTCTTTATCTAAAGTTGCGGTTACCCAAATGAGCATTTCATTTATGTGATTAAAGCTATTAATCATGTTTCCTGGGGTGGCTGCATCGACATTATATTCTTTTAATGTTTCGTCTTCTATAATGAGATAGCCCACTTTATTATTTGTTATTTGATAGTTCATGGACATATATCCTTGAAATTTGATTTCTTTATATGGTCTTAGATATAGTTCATTATATATTTTAGTGATATCGATATTAGTTTCTTTTAAAAGTCTACTTACGATATCAAATGTTTTAGAGTTTGTATAGGAAAACATGAATCTATTGGTATCAGCTATTAGACCGATATATAGTTTTTCGCCGGCTTCTTTGGTTACTTTAAGGCCTGTTTTGAAAGCTAGTTCTAGTATCATTTGTGAAGCGCTTGTCGATTTATCATCTATCCATTCTAATTCGCACATGGTTTCAACGTATGGATGGTGGTCTATTTTGACCGAGTTTTTGATTTTTCTTGGGTCAATACCATCTACTCTTTTATGGTCTGGTGTGTCGGTAACGATTAATAGGGCATCTTCTAGATTTTCGGGAAGTTTATCTAACTGGCCGATATATCTAAATTTTGCAGCTGGAGAGCCTATTACATATACTTCTTTATTTTGAAAGTTATCTTTTATGATTTGTTTTAAACCGAGGGTACTACCTAGAGCATCTGGGTCTGGACCAACGTGTCTTGCGATGATTATTTTATTGGCTTTTTTGATTTTTTTATAGATTTTTTTATAAATATTTGATTTAAATATACTCATTTTTATCACGCTTTCTTTCATATAAGATTATAACATATTTTTTTATTTTTCAAAAACAGCTGTTTTTCGTTAAAAGTATTGACTTTAATGGTAATTACATATATAATTAACGATAGCGTGTTTAAGCAGCGTTATTTTGCAAATTATAATGTGGATATTTCCTAAAGGGGTTACTTATTTTGCTGCGAAATTAAGTATTAGTATATTCCACCCTATAATTTGGCAATCTAACCTTTCGCGCTACAAGTGAAAGGAGGAGTTATTTTGTCAAGATATCTTGGACCTACTTACAAAAAATCTAGACGTTTTGGTTTTTCTATTTTAGAAAACGGAAAAGAGCTTGCGAAAAGACCTTATGCACCTGGTGACCATGGTCAAGACCGTAGAAAGAAGTTATCTAACTACGGTGTTCAATTACAGGAGAAGCAAAAGGTTAAGTTCATGTATGGGCTTAGTGAAAAGCAAATGAAGAAGACTTTTGAGAGAGCTGTTAAGATGAAAGGTGTCAATGGTGAAAACTTATTAAAATTATTAGAAAGCCGTTTAGACAATTTAGTATATCGCATTGGTTTTGCGACTACTAGAAAAGGTGCTAGACAATTAGTTAATCACGGACATATTACAGTTAATGGCAAAAGAGTTGATATTCCTTCTTATCAAGTTAAACCTGGTGATGTTATCAGTTTAATGGAAAATGATAAGGAGATGGCTATTGTAAAATCTTCACTTGAAGCTTTACATAACAGAGTTGAGTTTATTTCTTACGATGATAAGAAAATGGAAGCTACTTATGTTAGAATGCCAGAACGCAGCGAACTTAGTGCGGATATTGATGAAGCATTAATTATCGAATATTACAACAGAAATTAGGGAACTTTTAGTTCTCTTTTTTTAAAAGGAGTTATAACTTATTTGTTATAGCTCCTTTATATTATTGACAATTTCTACACTATTGCTGGTGCCAATTCTAGTGGCTCCGGCTTGTATTAGTTCGTTCATTTGTTTAAAGGTTTTTATACCACCACTAGCTTTTATTTCTAAGACTGCGTTTTTATGTTCATTTATAATTTTTACATCTTCAGTGGTTACTCCCCTACTACCAAAACCGGTATTTGTTTTTATGAAGTTTACGAATGTTTCGTTACAAATTTCAGTCATTTTAATGATTTCTTCTTTGGTTAAAAGTGAAGTTTCGATAATTATTTTTAATATTTTACCATCTATTTGATCTCTTACTTCTTCTATTTCACTTTTAATATAGTCATAATCTTTGTCTTTTAAAGCGCCTACATTTATTACCATATCAATTTCATCTGCGCCATTTTCTACAGCATCTATGGCTTCAAATGATTTTACTTTAGGGGTATTCATACCTAGAGGAAAACCAACGACTGTGCAGATGCCGATGTTTGTTTCTTTTAGTAATTCTTTAGCTAGAGAAACATAGTATGGATGAACGCAGACATTTTCAAAGTTATATTCTATGGCTTCTTGACAAAGTTTAGCTATATCTTTTTCTGTGGCATCCATTTTTAAATTAGTATGATCAATATATTTTCCTATTTCCATGTTTTTCTCTCCTTTTATTTGAAAACAATATTTATATTTTTTATTTTATTTCTTTCTTTTTATAGATTGTTCCAAGTAGTTTATACATTAAAAGCATTAATGGTACTAATATAACGAAGCCTACCAATAGTTTTATGATTAAACTTTCAAATATTTCAATGATTGTACATGTAATAGCTATTATGAAAGCATTGGTTAAGGCTAAAGACTGTGCGAAATGTTTTAGATTTATTTTTTCTTTATCGATGTTATAAGCTTTTTCAAAGTAAAGCATTTGCTTACTATTTTTGAATTTATTAAAACCTTTTTTTCTATATACAACGACTAGACTATACACTAAGTAGACAGTTATAAAACAAAATAAGAATGTAAATAGATATTCCATAATTTCCTCCTTTTATGAACAAAAGTATTATGAATACAAGGGTACTATGAATGTGGTTCTACCTTATTTTATAATACTTTTATTATTTTCTATGCGATAACGGGCATATCCGTCTTACATTTATTATATAAGAAGCTTTTAATCATTACTACTTCTTCCAAATAGTTGTAATAATCTTAAGAACAAGTTAATGAAATCTAAATAGAGTTCTAACGCTCCATAGATTGCTAGATTATCTTCTGGAATAACACTTAGCTGATTTAATTTTTTTATTTGCTGAACGTCATAGGCGGTATAGATTACAAATACAGCTATACCAACAATAGATATTATTAAATCGAATGTTGAATTGTTTAAGAATATATTAACGATTGAACAGATAATAATAGCTATTAGACCAATTAATAAGTATGGACCTACTTTTGTAAAGTCTGTTTTAGTGGTTGCTCCTATTAAAGCAAAGACAGCAAATATGATTGCAGCTAGTAAAAATACATACATAATTGAGCTTAATTTATAGGTTACAAAGATGGTTGAAAATGTAAGTCCACTTACAGCTGAATAGATTATAAAACTAATTATAGCTGTTGCTGGTTTCATTTTAGTAATTCTAGCTGATAAGAATATTACTAAAGCAAGTTCGGCAATTATGACAGCGATAAAAGCCCAACTACCAAATAGTTTAAACATAGTTTCTGGATGAAGTGATACATAGTATCCTGTGAAAAATGTAATTAATAGGCCTACAAACATCCAGCCAAATACTTTTGGCATTATATTTTTTAACATAAATTCCTCCTTTTTATAAGTATATCATTTTTAGGGAATTTTATAAAGATGTTTTGGATATTAATAGAAAAACTCGGTGTTTTTTCCGAGTTTATTTTATTGTGTAAGGATTATTCTGCGTGCCATTTCCACCTGTGATTTGGACTTCTGATGAGAGATAAAGGGTTGGTCGAACGTTATAAACTGTATTTGCGTTGCTCATAGTAGTATGACTAGTGTTGCTGTTTACCAGATATATCATATAATTACCTATGTTATATGGAGTTAATGTCCACCAATTAGTGTTATTGAACATCCATGTTGTATTTTTACATGTATTAAAATTATTATTATATAAAGTATACGTTTTACAATTTTCATTTGAATTTGTTCTATAATACTCACTTAATGTTGGTAAGGCTATGTTTCCATTCCATTTCTTTGAATTTTCATCATTTACTTGTTCTGATAAATTATTGTTGTTATATATTGCTGGTCCTACACCGAAATCACTTGAAACTATTTGATTTTGAGCAGCTGTATTTAACCCATTATAATATGTTCCGTTTAAGTATGTATTCAATCTTGCTGGACGAGCCCAATTATTACGTCCATTTGAACCGTAATCCCAATATATTTCTGTTATACTTTCTTTTTTCATTATTTTTACCTTGCCATCACACTCAACTGATATTATTCTCCAGCCGGCTGTTTCATTATTGAATGTTATATAGTTATTTGGATTTGCTCCCGTAAAGAAATATCTACATTCATATTCGTCTTTTTCTAGCGGTTGATCTTCTAATATTTGGTCTCCTGCTGTAGGAGGAAAACATGTATTATAAAGTTCATCGATAGCTGTTTGAACATTATCTGATGTCATACCACTTTCAGTATTATCATAAGTTACCTGATTAGAAGGAAAATATGTTTCTGCATACACAATGATTGCACCAGCTGAGACTACTCCTAATATAAAGCCTATCAAATATTTCTTTATAAACTCTTTTATTTTTTCTTTCATATTTTATTTCCTTTCGCTTTACTATAATAAATATACTACATTTTTATTTGTTTGTCTATATTTTCTTTCGTTTTGATAGTAAAGACTTTACTTTCGTTAAAATATAAAATAATTTTGAAATATTTTATGGAGGTAAAGGTATGAGATTATGCGAAGTTTTGGCTATTAATTTAAAGTATTTTAGAAAAAAGTACAATTTATCACAGGAGAAGTTTGCGGAGATACTTGGCACTACTCTTTCTTATTTAAATCAAATTGAAAATGGTAAAATTGATGTAAAGTGTTCAACTATTGACAAATTTGCTTTTAATATTAACAAGTATGACAAAAAAGCTAAGTTGAAATCTGAAGATTTAGTTATTTTTAACAAAAATCATATAACTCATTTTTCAAGAATTGACGAGAGAAAAAAATAAATTCACTTTTGGTGGATTTTTTTCATATTTATATTAGTTATTTTATATATATAAATAAGGGGGTATTATGAGTAAGAGAAATATTTTGCTAGTGTGGGCAAGTTTATTTATTATTGTTTTATCATGTGGGATACTTATTAGTTTAGAGGTTAATGATAAGGCAGAGACTAATATACTTAAAGCGACTGTTACGAATATTGATGGAGATTTTGTGACAGTTAGGGACAAGAATAATATTATTTATACTTTTGGAATTGATGATAATGACTTAAGTTTAGGAGAAGATATTAATATTGAATATACGGGCTGTCTTTCTAAAAACGACAGTTTTCAAGATAATGAAATTATAAGTTATACAAGTGCGGAGGTTACAGAAGATGAAAATGGTATTCCTACTGATTTTTTAGATAATGGTATTTTTAAAGATTATTATAAGCAAGCCTATTTTAAGTTAAAAGAGATGAGTTTAAATGAAAAGATTGGGCAGATTTTATTAGTTAGATATCCTGATAGTGATGGTAAGGCTGCTTTAGAGAAAAATTATTTTGGTGGATATGTATTTTTTGAGAAAGATTTTAAAGGGAAAACGGCGAATGAAGTTAAAAATATGATTAATAGTTTACAAGATGTTTCTAACATTCCAATATTAGTAGCTACTGATGAGGAGGGTGGCAAGGTTGTTAGAGTTAGTAGTAATCCTAATTTAGCTTCTACTCCATTTAAGTCTTCAAGACAATTATATTTAGAAGGCGGTATGGATGCGATTAAAAAAGATACTATTAAAAAAAGTAATTTACTTTACAATTTAGGAATTAATGTTAATTTAGCGCCAGTTGTTGATATTTCTTTAGATCCTAATGATTATATGTATGACAGATCACTTGGCGAGAATACAGAAGTTACTTCTGAGTATGCTAAAACTGTAATTTCGGCCAGCAAGGGGCTTGGTGTATCTTATACTTTAAAGCATTTTCCTGGTTATGGTAATAACAAGGATACGCATACAGGATCGGTTACAGACAGCAGAAGTTATGAGGATATTTTAAAAAATGATATTCCGCCTTTTAAAGCGGGCATTAATGAAGGAGCAGAGGCTGTTTTAGTAAGTCATAATACTGTCCAAAGTATTGATGATAAAAATCCAGCTTCCCTCTCTCCTAGCGTTCACAATTTACTTAGGGGTGAACTTGGTTTCACAGGAATTATTATGACGGATGATTTAGATATGGGAGCAACTAGTAATATAACTGATGCGACAGTAAAGGCTATTTTGGCTGGCAATGATTTAATTATTACTACTGATTATCAAAAGAGTCTAAATGAAATTAAAGATGCTATAAACGACAAAACGATTGATGAAGGTTTAATTGATAAATTGGCATTTAGGGTTATTGCTTGGAAATATTATAAGGGGCTTATTTTCGAAAGGCAAAAATAAAATTTTTAAAAAAGCATATTTTAAGTTTTAATATTTAAAAATGCTTTTTTTGTTACTTTTTTAGGAAATTTAATTTTAATATTTAACATTTTTTTATGAAAAAAATGGCCTAGGCCATTAAATTTCACCAATATATTCTAATAATTTTAAGAACATACGAATAAATTTTTTATCTAAACCAGTTTTTCCCAATTTACGAATTGCTATTCTTTTTTTCTTAATTGGATCTTTACTAAATAAAATAGAATCGATGGTTTCTTTCATTTGGGTAGATATTTTTAAATCGCTTATGATACGTTCAATATCTTTACCTTTACAACTTATGGTTAGCTGTCCTACGGTTGGGACATCGTTTATTTCGATGACAAAGTTAGGACCATCGACATAAGTTTTTAATGAAAGTGATTTATCATTTATATAAGCACTAACTTCTTCTGTTCTTTTTGTGTTTCTAAAAACTATTTTATAGTTACGTTTTTCTGGAATTATTCCGCTTTTTCCTTTGACAGCTCTAATTACTACACTATAGTTATTTGGCATATAGGTATAATCTATTTGCGTTAATATATAATAATCTTTACGATATAAATCACTCTCTCCATCGTCTTCAAACAAAGTATATGAATTACTTTGTCCTGGGAAGATATTTATTTCCATATCTACTGGAGGGGTTGTATCATTTATTTTTTTGTTATTACTTAATGGGATGATAGCGCCTGATTTAGCAAATACAGGATAATCTTCGTCACGGAAGAAACTGATATAGCTTTTATTACCTGGGAATTTTTTCCCAGTAACATAATCATACCAAGTACCGTTTGGCAAATAGAAGTTATGGACAACTCGGTTCATGACTTCGTCTTTTTGAGTAATGATTGGTGCGATAAATAAAGATGAACCAAAGAAGTATTCATTACGATACAAAACATCATCATAGTAATTTGGTTTTATATAATAAAGTGGTTTAATTAATTGATCACCAAATTTATGATATTTATAAGCTTCACTATAGATATAAGGAATGAGTTTATGTCTTAACTTTAGATAGTCTTTAGCGATGGTATGGGTTTTGATATCCCATCTCCAAGGTTCTCTTTTATAGTAATGTCCTTTATCAACACCAAATTTTAAGATTGGAGAAAAAACGCCTAATTGAATTGATCTTAGATATAGTTCGTTATCTTCGGTTCCTTTAAAGTAGCCACTGACATCATGGGCGACAAAAGGTGCACCATTATTGAAGGTATTATTGTTATAAAAAGGAATTTTTCTCAATGTATTCCAACTTACTTCAGTTTTACCTGAATATAAAATGGGATATCGATGTGGGGCGATTGTTTCTCCTTCAGATAGTAAAAGCGGTCTTCTTTTATAGTCTCTTTGCATGTCATAGAACTGATAATGTTTTAACAAGGTAAGTTCATTGGTTGGTATATTATTTTCAAGATCTAACCAATAAAAGTCTATTCCTAGAGTATCTAATGGATGAATGAATAGTTTTAGATAGACGTCAATAAATTTAGGATCTAAAACATTATAAGGGATTTTACCTGTTTGATCGGCATTTATATATTTTAAGGCTTCTTTATAAAATGTATCGATATTATAGATGCCAGAGGTTGGATCGATGCTGAGACCTATTTTTATATTTTTACTGTGGAGATAATCGACCATGGCTTTTGGATTGGCAAAATATTTATCATTAAAGGTAAAACCTGTTCTTAGATGTTTATTATTTTCAGTGATACGCTTATGCCAATCTTTATCTAAAACAATAATAGAAAGTGGTATTTGATTATGTTCAAAGTTATCGATTAGTGTTTTTAATTCTAAATCATTATAAGCATTATTGCTACTCCACCAATTACCTAAAGCGTATCTTGGTATAAGAGCTGGAAAACCTGTTATTTGATAGTAATCTTTTAAGGCTTCTTCAAAGTCTTGATTATACATGAATAAATAAGTATCTACTCTAAGTTCAGTATTATATGAGGTGGTACCATCTTCATGAAAGATGAGGGATGAGGTATCATCTAAACTAGCCATTCCTTCAGCTGAGTATAGTCCTCTACCTTTAAGTCCACCTACTGCAAGGGATGGATTTGGCACGCTAAAATTTCGAACTTCAGGATGACCATAGTACCAATATCTATCAGTATTTAGAAGGTCAACTTTTAAGTTTGCTGATGGATTAGCTTTACCACCTAAAAATGATTTACCTTTGATATAGGTTAATTTAAAATATTTGGTGGTTATAACTATGAAGTTGGTATCTTCTTTTAGGGTAAATTGGACATCTGGCATATCACGGTATAAAACGAGTTCTGTTGGGTCATCGACAAAATGTCCAGTGTCATTGTATTCTAATCTAATTAACCTTTCAGTTAAAACTGTAAAACGATAGTTTTGTCCTTGAATGATATTTTTTTTATTTGCTATGGCTCTTGTTTTATCTATTTTAAATTGCTCGCCTAGGTTATACATGAGCATCTCTCCTTATTCTTTTATATTTCATCTATTTGCATGAAGTTAGTATGTTTGACTTTTTTAAATGGATAGCCACCAGTTATAATTATTTTATCTCCTTTATTTAGTTTAAAGGTTGTTGATAGTCTTTTTTTGACATTTTCAGTTAATTCATCGAGGGTGTTTCCTTCAGCAGTTACAGGGAGAACACCAAAGTGCAGTTGCAAACTTTTGACAACTCTTGGATTAGAGGCGGCTGCAATGATTGGACATGGAGGTTTTAACTGGCTAATTCTTCTTGCAGTTTTACCAGAACTTGTGGCAACTAAAATAGCTTTACAGTCAAGTTCGTTGGCACCTAAGACAACACTTGAGGAAACGGTGGCGGTTATGCTTTTTTGTTTTTCATTTAATGAGTTTCTGAAAAAATATCCGTAGTCAATACTTCCTTCTGATTCTCTAATTATTTTACTTACTATTTTTACGGTATCTATTGGATGGGCACCAACAGTTGTTTCACTTGTTAGCATGATGGCGTCTATGGCATCAGATACTAAGGTTGAAAGATCTGATACTTCCGCACGATTTGGAATGGCTTTTTTTGTTAAAAAGCTATTGAATTCAGCCGTAATTATCATGAGACAGCCTTCTTTATAACATTTATGGATGATTTTCTTTTGAATGCTTGGAACAATTTCTATTGGCATTTCGATGCCTAAATCTCCTCTATCTAAGATAATGCCATCAGCAATGTTGATGATGTTATCGATGTCATCAACAGCTCTTTTATTTTCTATTTTAGCAATTAGACCGATGTGTTCGTTTTTAAGTTCGATTAGTAAATCATTAATTTCTAAAACATCTTCAGCCTGTGAAATTGAAGATACGCTAATGAAGTCAACGTTCATTTCATGAGCGAACAATATATCTTGGTAATCTTGATTAGTTAGAAATTTTCGATTTACTTTGGTTTCTGGAAAATATATTTTAGAGTTGTCGGTTACGTCTCCACCTTTTAGGACATCACATACGACATAGTCTAATCCTTTTTCGACAACTTGAAGGATGACATTTCCTTTACTTAATTTTATTTTTGTGTGATATTTTAAATCATTTACAAGGTCTGAATAGTTTACTGAAAAGCCGGTCATATTTCCTTTTATTTCGTTCATATATATTCTTATTTTATCACCTGTATTTAAATGAGCTTTACCACCAATAAAAGTGTCTGTTCTAACGCATGGTCCTTCTAAATCAAGCATTACAGCGGTATTAGTGCCTAGTTTTTCATTTACTTCGTCAATTATGTTTATGAGTCTTCGGCAAGCTTCTTTTGAGGTATAACTCATGTTTAGTCTAATGACATCAATACCACTTTTGATAAATTCTTCTATTTGTTTTTGTTCGTTTTTATTTTCACACACGGTTGCAATTAGTTTAGTTTTCTCCATGTTTACCACCCTATTCTATTTAAATTATAATGTATATGTTTTTTAAAGTCAATGAAATTTAAAAGATGTAGTTTTATTCTACACCTTATTTTAAATCATCAATATTTTTCTTTAATTGCTTTGCCTCTTCGCCAAAAATTATTTTTAATTGATTATCTATTTCGACAATACCTTGAGCTCCCATTTTTTGGATAGCTTCTTTATTTACAAGATCAATATTATGAAGGTTTACGACAAATCTAGAGTTGTTGACTTCATAATTAATGATATTGGCGGTTCCTCCTAAGTATTCAATTAATTTATTGGCTTCTAATTTAAAGTCTTTACTTCTGGCTTTTAAAATTGCAAAAGCAATGATTAGTAATACTAAAATTATTATTGCATATTGCCATATCATGTCCATTTAAATCACCCTATTTCTATTATACTATAATTTTTGTGAAATTTGAAAAAAAATTATTTTATTTCATCAAAAAGTAATTTAATATCAATATCTAAGGCATCGGCTATTCTACCTAGTACGGTAATTGTAAAGCCTCTTTGCATTTTTTTGCTTTCTATTTTAGCTATATAGTTCATTGATATTCCGGCTTTATCAGCTAGTTGTTGTTGAGTTAAATTAGATTTTTCACGATATTTTTTTATATTTTGCCTAATTAGATTGTAATAATAGTTATCGTCATGTTTCATAAATATGCACCACCTGTCCATATTTATTATCTCTAAATTTTTTGTTTCAATATATGGACAGATTGTCCATAATAGTGCTATAATGTATTTGAAAATAAAAATAGTGAATTGAAAGGAGTGTTTTTGATGGGTAAAAAGATTTTTAAAAATAGGATATTTATTTTTGTTTTAGGGGTATTTATAGCTAGTAGTATTAGTGTTTTAGCTGCAACTTATTTTGAAAGTAGTGCGGTTACTTATGATAATACCAAAAGTGGTCTTTCTTCTACTAATGTTCAAGGAGCAATAGATGAACTTTATAATGAGTGTTCATTATCAATGGAAGCAGAAGACAATATATATTATGTATATCACGAAGCAGCACCTGATGGAACTGCCTCTCTTGTTAGAACAGATTTAAATGGACAAAATCAAACAACATTATTGACATATACATTAGGTAATGGAAAGCCAATTATAGACAGTATATTTATAAAATAAAAAAATATAGTTGTTGAACTTGACCACAAAAATTGGATAGTTTATAAATAATTTCTAATTAGAAGATTGTAACCTATAATTTACGGATAATAAGTCTTTTAATTTACATACTCGTTTAGAACTATATCAATTTATCAAACTTACATAATTCTTATGTTACAGATAGTTTTGGAGTAAGACCTACTCTTTGCGTTTCATCTGATATCAAAATTATTGGAGGAGATGGGTCTCAAAATAATCCATATACTTCAGGATGAATTGGGAATATTTTTTAATTCTTAACATATAAAAATAGTGAAGGTTTAATTACCAACACTATTTTTGTTTAATAATTTTAATTCTTTTATAGATAATCCTGTTGCTTTAGAAATGTCATAGATATTCATTTTCATATTTAATAAATTTTTGGCTGTTTCTTTTATACCTTCTTTTATACCTTCTTTTATACCTTCTTTTTTACCCTCTTTTATGCCCTCTTTTATGCCCTCTTTTTTACCCACTTTTCTTCCTTCTATACGTCCATATTTAAAACCATATTCTTTAGTATTTTCTAAAACTAAAGCATCTAATTTTTCTTTTTCCCATGCATGAAGTACAAAGTTACTTTTACTCATATTTATCACATCCTTCATAAATTTTTGTAATTGTTTTTCATTTAATATTTGTTTTAAAAGTATATACATTTCAGTAAATGTTTTAGCACTTAAAGCTGCATTCCATATTACTTTTTTGCTTCTTATACCATAAGTATAATATAACTTTTTGTAAGTTTCAAGACTTCTTATAATTGTTTTTTGTTTTATTGGGTATATTTTTTT
>CALVRS010000010.1 GCA_944358725.1 uncultured Bacilli bacterium | reverse complement strand
AAAGGGAGTATGGAAATATTAATATTAAGAGGATGCTTTTGATAAATACGCCACTTATGATTAATTTACATAAAACTAAAGAGGGTATTAAAAATTTTAATGGTAAGTTATTTTTTGTTTTTGGTAGTAAGGATCCGTCTTTTAATTATTTACCTTTAATTCAAGATTTTCGAAATGTTAGTGTGGTAATTGTTCAAGGTCAAGATCATAATTTTAGCAAGGGTGATGAATTTTTATATTTACCAGATAAGTATTTATTTAACGATTTTAATAAAGATAGTTAAAGTGATTTTGGTCACTTTTTCTTTTTTTTGCATATAATTAATTTGATTTTATTTGGGGGTTATGATAATATTATTTTTTGCGAAAGGGGCGGTTTATTTGAATTTTGATGGTTTTAATAAAAAGCAAATTAAAGAGATTAAAAAGGGTATAAAGCATGGACTTTCAAAGAAAAAGGTTTTACTTTATGCGCGGTTTAATTTTGATTTTTATACAATGAAGCTTATTAGAAAGGCTTTGGAGGGTGGAATATCTTATAAGGCTGGTTTAGTTTTAGTTTCTGATGAGTTTGATTTTTATCAAAGGTTAGTGGTTATAGAGGCTTTATTTAATGGTGTTCCTTTAAAGTTTATTAAGAGGTATGTTTTTGGTAATTTTGATTTTAATCAGTTAAGAGAAATTTTTACAGGTTTTTTAGATGGGCTTGGGGATAAGGAGATTGAATGGTATGCTTCAGATGAATTTTATTATTATGAGATGCGTCTTATTAGGCTTGGTTTTAAGAAAAAATTTGATTATGAGAAGATTGCACTTTATGCGGATAGGAGATTTAATCAAAGGCAGATGTATCAAATTTATAAGGGTGCAAAACATGGCCTTTCTTTAAGAAAATTGAAGGTTTTTGCTTTGGATAAGTATACAGAGGAGGAGATGTTTATTATTAGACATCTTTTAGAGCAAGGTTACAGTGAGTATGATATTGATTTTGATAAGATTGTTAATATGAAAAGTACTTATATGGATGATATTTCAGATATTAAAAAGCTTACTTTGAGGTAAGCTATTTTCTAACTAATCTATATAGTGAATAAGATGGGGTATTTAATAGTCTAAAGTTATAATTGGATCCTAGACCATTTGAAATATAAAGATCGGTGTTTTTAATTTTATAGTGGTTACTATAGTATTTTTGGGCACCTTCTTTTAAGATGATTGGACCTATTAATGGCAGTTTTATTTGACCACCATGGGAGTGACCAGCTAGAATTAAATCAAAGGGGTTTACGTTTAAATCGTCTATGGTATCTGGTTCGTGGAGAATTAATATTTTATAGATTGGTCCGTTTTTTTCAAAGGAGTTTAAGTAGTCATTTGTTGTTTTTAATTTGTCATTTATGCTTAGTTTATCTTGAGAAGTACTGGCACCGGCGATAAATATGTTTTGGTATCCATTTTTGTATATGGTGTCATAAGTATTATTTAAGTCTTTAAATCCACCATTGGTTACGATGTTTACCCATTCATCAAAGTTTAAGTCGTTTTCTCCATTAACGGCATATTTACCAGTAGTTGCTTCAATTTGGTTTAAAAGTTTACTGATTTTATTTGCTTTTTTGGCGGTCATATAAGTGTTTTTATCTAACAGATCGCCAGTTAAGACGACAATATCTGGTTTTTGTTCATTGATACTTTTAACTAATTTTTTTAAATTTTCTTCATTAAAATTATGACCGTAGTGTAGATCGGGGTTATGAACAATTTTAAAAAAAAAAAAAATATCTGGACAAGAGTCTATAGTTATTTTTTGTTCTTTGACGGTTATTAATTTTGGCTCGATTAAAAAACCATAGGCGATAATGGCTCCTATTATTAAAATAATTATTATAAATAGTTTTAGAAAATGTTTTTTCATTTTACCACCTATGATAATTTTAACACAATTAAAAAAAAGACAAAAGTCTTTATGAAAATATAAATATGAAAGTTTGTAAAGCTAGTATTAAACCATTATGCATGAAGTGAAAGAAGGTTGATGTAAAGATATTGTTTGTTTTTTTAAGCATATATGCGAAGGCAATACCACAGCTAGAGTAAGATAGAAGATATAGCGGAAATAGTTCATTTAGAGGATTGGTTAATAGGTGGAGTCCGCCGAAGACGAGACTTGAGACGGTTATGAATAAAAAGTTGTTTTTAAATATAGAGCGAAAGCTTAATCTAAAGACGCTTTCTTCTAAAAGAGGGGCTAGAATAACGGCTGATATAAAGGTATATATTGGAAAAGATGTAAATTCGTTTCTAATAGCAGTTTCGTTAGTAGAAAGACCACCACCTAATATATTTATAAAAATATTAGCGCCCATCATAACAATTAGACCTATAATATAATATTTGAGATTTTGATTAAAGTATTTCATGTGGTTTTTTTTGATATCTTTAAAGGCTTTTTTATATTCTTCTTCAAATATATAGAAGATAATTGACATCATTAAAAGTTCTACGGCTAGGGTGTATATTATTTTTATGATGCTTGGTAGTTCATTGGTATTTATATGGAGTATTTCAAACGGAAGTGTTTGGGTATAGCTAAAGAAAAAATAAATGAATATTACTAAAGCACCTTTTAAGATATATTTTAAATCATTGTTTGTTCGTGTTATCATTTTTTATCACCTTTTAACATTATAACATGTATTTGTGAAAAAATGGTAGAAAATGTAAGGTTTTTTTTGTTTAAATGTTTTGAAAGTTTTAAAAATTATGATATAATGTTTCTAGACGTGCAGAAAAAAAGTGGGAACTCCCACTTTTTAATATAGTTTAGGAGGTGCATAAATGGAGGATAAAATTAGAGGTTTACTTGAAGGGGCGATTACTGATGCGGGTTATGTTTTAGATGATGTGTTTTATGGCATCGAAGATAATGTGAATACACTTAGACTTGTTATTGATAAGTCTGGTTATATTAATGTTGGAGACTGCGTTAAGGTAAATGAGATTGTGAATCCAATATTAGATGAGGCTGATCCGATTAGTGAGAGTTATGTACTTGATATTTGTTCTAAGGAGAAGGGAAGTGTAGAAGATGAATAGTAAAGAGTTTAAATTAGCTTTAGAAAATTTATCTAAGGAAAAGGGAATTGATAAAGAGATTATTTATGATGCGATGGAGCTTGCTTTAACTAGTGCTTATAAGAAAAATTATCATTCGCTTTCTAATGTGAGAGTGGATATTAATCGGGAAACTGGCGAGATTAAAATTTTCTCTTATAAAACTGTTGTTTTTAGTGAGAAGTATGAAAAAGAAGACGGAGTACTTGAGAAGGAAATTATTACCGATGAAGATGGTAATGAAAAGGAAGTTGAGAAGGAATTTCATTTTGATGATAGAATTCACATTACTTTAGAAGATGCGAGAAAACAGGTTCCTGGTATTGAAATTGGTGAGACGATTGAAAAGGAAGTTACACCTAAGGATTTTGGTAGAGTAGCGGCAGCAACGGCTAAACAGGTTGTTGTTCAAAAGATTAGGGAAGCTGAAAGAGAGATTATTAATAATGAGTTTGCGGACAAACAAGATGAGATGATGAGTGGTACAGTAGCGATGGAGGATGTGCGCAATTATTATATTGATTTAGGAAGAACGCAAGGTATTTTACCAAAAAGTGAGATTATTCCTGGTGAGACGATTAAGATGGGTTCTAGTTTAAAGGTTTATGTGACTAAGGTTGAAAATAATTCTAAGGGACCTTTGATTTTACTTTCTAGGAAGCATTATGGATTTGTCAAAAGATTATTTGAGCTTGAAATACCAGAGATTAATGAGGGCATTGTTTTAGTTTATAGTGTGGCTAGGGATGCTGGAAGTAGGACGAAGATTGCTGTTTATTCTGAAAATTCTAATGTTGATGCGGTTGGTGCTTGTATTGGTGAAGGTGGCAGTCGAATTAACCGTATTATTTCTGAACTTAATGGCGAGAAAATCGATGTTGTGAAGTATGAAGTTGATTCAGCTAGATTTATTGAAAATGCTTTGAGCCCAGCTCGTAATTTACATGTATTTGTAACTGATGAGAAGAAAAAGGAAGCTTTAGTTGTTGTAGATAAGGAAAATTTATCTTTAGCTATTGGTAAAAAAGGTATGAATGTCAAATTGGCAGCTAGACTTACACATTTTAGAATTGATGTTGAGACGATAGAACAAGCTAGGGAAAAGGGTATTAGTATTTATGAAGACTAGAAAAATACCAATGAGAATGTGTGTGGTTACGAGAGAAAAGTTACCTAAGGGAGAGCTTATTAGAGTGGTTAAAACGCCTTTAGGTGAGGTTATTGTTGATAAAACTGGTAAGGCAAATGGCCGAGGAGCTTATTTAAAAAAGGATAAGGATGTATTTTTAAAGGCGCAGAAGAATAAAATTTTAGATAGACAGTTAGAGGTCGATGTACCAATGGAGGTTTTTGATGAACTTAATAGTTTAATAGATTGATAGAAAAGAGGTGCTTACAAATGATGAGTGTTAGAGAATATGCGGAGGATATTAATCAAAGTGTTCAGTTAGTTCTTGATAAGTGTTTGGAACTTGAGATTGATGTCAAAAATGAGGAAGATTTACTTGATGAGGAAGCTATTATAATGCTTGATAATGCTTTTGATGAAGTTAGTGATGAGGCTGAAGAGGCTGAGATTATAGAAGAGGTTGCTTTAGAGGAAGATAGTATGCGTGATACTTCTTCAAAGAGTAAGAAAAAAAGCGTTAAAAATAATTATAAAAATGACAGTAAGAAGAATTTAGCGCAGAAGAAAAAGGCGATATATAAGAGTAAAGAAAAGTTACAAAGTAATGCGCCAGCTCATAATGACAATGTTATTTTATATAAAGAAAATATGACTATTTCGGATTTGGCTTCAAGTATTCAGGTTAATGCGAGTGAGATTATTAAAAAGTTATTTTCTTTAGGTTTAATGGTTAATATAAATAGTTCGATTTCTTTTGATAATGCGGAGATTATTGTTTCTGATTATGGCAAGGAGCTAAAGAGGGAACAGACGGCTAATGTGGCTAATTTTGAAGAGTTTGAAGTTCATGATAAGGAAGAAGATTTAGTTTCTCGCCCACCCGTTGTGACTATTATGGGACATGTTGATCATGGTAAGACGACATTGCTGGATGCGATTAGAAAAACTAATGTAGCTTCTGGAGAGGCTGGCGGAATTACACAAGCTATTTCAGCTTATCAAGTTAAATATGATGATAAGTTAATTACTTTTATTGACACTCCAGGACATGCAGCTTTTACAGAGATGCGAGCTAGAGGAGCTAGTATTACGGATATTGTTATTATTATTGTAGCGGCTGATGATGGGGTTATGCCACAGACTAGAGAAGCTATTGATCATGCGAAGGCTGCGTCAGTTCCAATTATTGTGGCTATTAATAAGATTGATAAACCTGGGGCTAATCCTGATAAAGTTATGACGGAGATGGCTGATGCTGGACTTATGCCTGAAGAGTGGGGCGGAGATATTATTTTTACCAAACTTTCAGCGCTTACTGGCGAAGGTATTGGAGATTTACTTGAAAATATTTTACTGATTGCTGATGTTAATAATTACAGGGCTAATCCTAACAGATATGCGATGGGAAGTGTGCTTGAGTCTAAGCTTGATAAGCATGTTGGACCTATTGTGACGGTACTTGTTCAAAATGGAACTTTACGTTTGGGCGATCCAATAGTTGTTGGTACTTCTTTTGGAAAAATTAGAACGCTTAAAAATGATAAAGGAGAGGAAATTACTAAGGCTTTACCATCACAGCCAGTTAGTATTACTGGTTTAAATGATGTACCATCTGCGGGCGATAGATTTATGACTTTTGCGACGGAGAAGGAAGCTAAGAGTATTGCGGCTGAACGTAAGGAACAAGTTAGAGTTCGTGATAGTAAGAATAAGAGAGTTAGTTTAGATGATTTATTTGCGAAGATTGGCGAAGGTTTAAAAGAGATTAATGTAATTATTAAAGCTGATGTTAATGGTAGTGCGGAAGCGGTTAAGAATAGTCTTCAAAAGATTGAAGTTGAAGGGGTTAAAATTAATGTTATTAGAAGTACGGTTGGTTCTATTACGGAAAGTGATATTGTTTTAGCTAAGGCTTCTTCGGCTATTATTATAGGATTTAATGTTAGACCTTCTAAGAATATTTCAGATAAAGCTAAAGAGGAAGGCGTAGAGATTAGATTTTATAATATTATTTATAAGGCTGTGGAAGAGATGGAAGCGGCTATGAAGGGGATGCTTGATCCTGAATTTGAGGAGAAGATTTTAGGTTCAGCTGAGATTAGGCAGATATTTAAGTTTTCAAAGGTTGGTAATATTGCAGGTTGCTCTGTCAGCGAAGGTGTTATTAAAAGGGATGCGAAAGCCAGAGTTATTCGTGATGGTGTTGTTATTTACGATGGTAAGATTGGCTCTTTACAGCGTGAGAAGAATGTTGCTGGTGAGGTTAAAAAAGGTTATGAGTGTGGTATTACGGTAGATGGCTTTAATGATATTAAAGTTGGCGATATTATTGAGGCTTATGAAATGGTAGAAGTTAAAAGATAAATAGCTTGGTGGTGATATACATGTTTGAATACAAAAAACTTAGAAAAAATTTTATGGATGCAGTTGGGTTTGCCTATAAATTTTCTTTTGCTTCAGAGTATGAAGAGATTATGATGAGAGGAGTGCTTCAAATTTATATTGTAATTAAGGAAGATGGTGAGTATAAGTTTGTGAAGTATCTTAAATATAGAAATTGTACGGAAGAGATGTTTAATACGATAACTAGTGAGTTTAAAGCTAAACCTTTGGATGAGTATTTAGTACAAAAGGTTTACAAAATATAATATTTGGTGTTTTTATGTTTGAACATATTAAATTAAATATGTATTTAAATGATATGGTTGGCTTTGCTTATGAGTTTGATGATGATTATACAAAAGATGGTAAGATTAAGATGCAAGTTTATATTGTTACTTTGAAAAATAATGAGTATAGTTTTATTGAGTATAAAACATATAAATTTTTTTCTTTTGAAATGTTATATGCAATAGCAGATGATCTTGAAGCGAGACCTCTTAAGTTTTATTTAGATTTAGGTAAGCAATTTAAAAAAGTGAAAAACTAGTTATATGTGCTAGTTTTTTCAGTTTTAGCTGTGATATAATGTTTATGAAAAGAGGAGATATTATGAGTAATATTAAAACTGAGAGAATTTCTGATGCTTTGATTGAACAAATTAGTTATATTTTAGCTACGGAGGTTAAAAATAGTAATATTAAGTTTGTGACGATTACGGATGTTAGAGTTAGTGCGGATTTAAGCTATGCGAAGGTTTATTTTACAGTTTTGGATGAAAGTAAAATAGATAAGACTAAAGAGGCTCTTTTAGAGGCTAGTGGTTTTATTCGTCATGAGCTTCGTGATAGGGTGGATATTAGACAAATTCCGGAGCTTGAGTTTATTTATGATGAGTCAATTAAGAATGCACAAAAGAT
This sequence comes from uncultured Bacilli bacterium, assembly GCA_944358725.1. Lineage (GTDB taxonomy): Bacteria > Bacillota_I > Bacilli_A > RF39 > UBA660 > Coprosoma. Next base: position 8,575 of record CALVRS010000010.1, on the reverse strand, counting down.
AGAGGATATTATTGAAAAGCTTCATGAAGAGGGAAAATAGAGTTTTAGATAGTTTTTTTTGCTATATTTGTGTAATTTGGTATTGAAAATGCTTGACAAACATATTATTTATATGTATAATCGTTTGTGTAATTTGAAAAAGGAAAGAAGAAGTATCCACTTCTCACCCGATTGCTTATAGGTAATGGGTTAATGCCAGAAATTAGTTTTTACTTGATTTTTATTGTGCATTAGTGGATACTTTGTATTCACTTTTTTATTGGAGGTGTCTGGTATCGCAAGAGATAAAGATTTGTATATCAATGAACAAATACGAGCAAAGGAAGTTATGGTAATTGGTCCAAATGGCGAGGGGTTAGGTGTTAAACCGATTAAAGATGCACTTACTTTAGCTGATTATGCGGGTTTTGATTTAGTTCTTATGAATCCGGGTGGAAAACCGCCTGTTTGTAAGATAATGGATTATAACCGTTTTAAGTATGAAAATAAGAAAAAGCAAAAGGAAAATATGAAGAGGCAACGCGAGGCTAATTTAGATATGAAAGAGTACAAATTATCGGTAAATATCGATGTTCATGATTTCAATACTAAATTAAATAATGCGAGTAAGTATTTGGAAAAAGGGCATAAGGTTAAGGTAAGTATTAGGTTTAAAGGCCGTGAGATTACGCACAGTTATTTAGGTAAAGATGTTTTAATGCGCTTTGCTGATGCGACGCGTGATATTTCCGTTATTGAACAAATGCCAAAGATTGATGGTCGTATTATGTCAATGATACTTGCGACAAAAAAAGAAAAATAGGAGGAATGTTTGTGGCTAAAATTAAAGCGAAATCACATAAGGGTTTATCTAAAGTTTTAAAGGTTAGAAAAAGTGGTTCAATTAAATTTCAACCAGCTATGAAAAATCATAAGCTTACTCATAAGAGTAATCAATCAAGAAGAAGAAGACATCATGAAAGTGAAATGAGCTCATCAGATATTAAAAGATTAAAAGATTTAATTAATAAATAGGAGGGATACAAATGAGAGTTAAAGGTGGAACTATACATCGCGCACGCCGAAAGAAAGCTTTAAAACAAGCTAAAGGTTATTTCGGTAGTAAACATAGACTTTATAAAACTGCAAAAGAGCAGGTAATGCATTCAGGTGCTTATGCTTATAGAGATAGAAGAAATAGAAAAAGAGATTTTAGAAAATTATGGATTACAAGAATTAATGCAGCTTGTAGAGTAAATGAAATTAGTTATTCTAAGTTTATAAATGGATTAAATAAGGCTAATATCGAAGTAAACAGAAAGATGCTTGCAGAGATTGCTGTTGATAATCCTTCAGCATTTGCAGAGCTTGTAAAAGCATCTAAGGCTGCTTTAGAAGGAAAAGAGTATAAAGCTGCTATATCAAAAGTTAAAGAAAGTACTAAAGATGCAAAAGAAGATACTACTGATTTAAGTAAGATGACAGTAGCAGAGCTTAAGAAATTAGCTAAAGATAAAAATATTGATGGTTACTCAACTATGAAGAAAGCTGAACTTTTAGAAGCTTTAAAATAAGGGATTATTCCCTTTTTTTCTTAGAAGGTATTGAAAACTATGTACAAAAGATATGAAAAAATGGTATAATTGTACTACTTGGAGATGAGGATATGTTAGTATTAGCCAAAGCTGTACTGTCAATTATGTTAGGTTTCTCAGTCTCAGTTATTTTTGGCTATTTTGCCATTAAATGGCTGAAGAAAAAACATATTAGACAGCAAGTCAGTGATACATTAGGAGAAAGACATAAGAAGAAAAATGGTACGCCAACGACTGGTGGAGTAATATTTATTATTCCGACTATTTTAATTATGGTAGCCCTGGTGCTTACGGGTAAAGTCGAGTTTTCAACTAATTTATTTATTGTGTTATTTGTCTTTATTGCTTATGCGATATTTGGTTATATTGATGATTATTTAATTATAAAAAGGCACAATAATGCAGGACTTAGTATATTTTGGAAACTTGTTTTACAGATAATTGTAGCTTTAGTATTTTTCTATATGTTTTTAAGCAGTGGTAATGAGGCAATTGTAGATATTCATACTTTGGGAATAAAGCTTGATTTAGGATGGCTTTATGGTATGTTTTTACTATTTGTACTTGTTGGAAGTAGTAATGCAGTGAATATTACTGATGGTCTGGATGGTCTTGCTGGTGGACTTTCAGCAATTGCATTTTTCGCATTTGGTATTATTACTTGGGGAGCTGATTGGGCTTCTGGTAATGAGGCGATTGCAATATTTTGTTTTGTATTAGTTGGTTCACTTGTTGGATTTTTAGTTTATAATTGTTATCCGGCTAAGATTTTTATGGGTGATACTGGATCTTTATCTTTAGGTGCTGCACTAGCAAGTGTAGCAATTATTACAAACCATGAAGTTACGCTTATTATTGTGGCTGGTGTGTTTGTAATAGAGACACTTAGTGTTATTATTCAGTGGATTGCAATAAGTAAATTTCACACTAAAGTATTTTTGATGGCGCCACTTCATCATCATTTTGAAAAGTTAGGCTGGTCTGAAACGGATGTTGTTAGAATGTTTTGGTCAGTTGGTTTACTTCTTAGTATGGCAGCTATTGGCTTTGGTGTATGGATATAGGAGGATTTGATTATGGCAAAAAGTGAAAAAGAAATTGAAATTGAAATTGTTGGAAAAGAATGGGAAGAGGCATTAGATAAGGCTTTTCAGAAAGCTAATAAGACGGCTAAAATTGATGGTTTTAGACCTGGGAAAGCACCTAAAGAGGTGTTTATTAAAAAGTATGGTAAGCAGTCTTTATATATGGATGCGGCAGATATGGCCGCAGATATGGCTTATCAAAGGTTATTAAAAGATTATGCTGAAGATGTTAAAGAGTTAGTGGCTAGACCAGATATTGCTTTAAAAGATGTTAATGATGATAAAATTGTATTTTTATTTACTTTGACTAAAAGACCTGAAGTAAAACTTGGCAAATATAAAGGTTTAGGTATTAAAAAGGACGAAGTTAAAGCTTTAGATGAAGAAATTGAAGATGCTATTTTCCATATGCGCGAGAGATATGCTGAAGATGTATTAAAGGAAGGCGCAATTGAAAATGGCGATGTTGCGGTTATTGATTTTGAAGGTTTTGTAGATGGAAAAGCTTTTGATGGTGGAAAATCAGAAAATTATTCTTTAAAAATAGGTAGTGGAACTTTTATCCCTGGGTTTGAAGAACAATTAATTGGTCTTAAATCAGGAGATAAAAAAGATGTTAAGGTTACTTTCCCAGAAGATTATCATGCGGAAGATTTAAAAGGAAAAGAAGCTACATTTAAAGTTACTGTTCATGAGGTTAAGGAAATTAAAATCCCAGAACTTGATAAAGATTTCTTTGAAGATTTAGGCATGGAGGGAATTAATACTAAAGAGGAGTTAGAAGCACAAATTTCTGAGAATATTCTTGCTCGTAAAGAGATGGAGGCTGAAAATAAATATTTTGATGATTTATTAGAAGCTGCTGCTAAAGATGTTAAGGTAGATATTCCAGAGGCTATGATTAATGAGGAACTTGATAGAATGATTTCTCAATATGCAGAACATTTAAAGATGCAAGGAATTTCAATTGAACAGTTCTATCAATTTACTAATTCTGATGAGATGGCTTTGAGGGATCAAATGAGACCAGAGGCTATTAAAAGAATTACTTATAGATTAATGCTTGAGGAAATTGCTAAAGTAGAAAACATTGAAATAGATGATAAGGAAGCAAAAGAAGAGGCTAAAAAACTTGCTGAGAAATATCAAATGAAGGAAGATGAATTTTTGAAAGCTTTTGGTGGCCTTGATATTGTTAAATATGATATGAAGATGCGTCAAGCTATGGAAATCCTAAAAAAATAGGATTTTTTTTTGGATTTTAAAAATATGTAGATATTTTTTGTATATAATTTTAATTTTTTTCATATAATATTTGTAGTTGTTATATTTATATTATGTAGATGTTTGGTTGACATTACCATAAGAATATGTTATATTATTTTTGAAAGGAAGTGATTATATGGCTAGTTTAACAAGTGCGATTAATGTGAATGTTGATACTAAGGTTAAAGAAGAGGCAACTGCTATTTTAAAAGATTTAGGACTTAATATGAGTACGGCTATTAATATGTTTTTAGTACAAATTATAAAAAAAGATGGTATACCTTTTGAAATAACTAATCCTAAACCTAGTAAGGACATGTTAAAAGCTTTAGATGAGGCAAAAAAAATTATAGAAAACCCTAATATGTATCCTTGTTATGATAATCGACAATCTTTAAAGGATGCTTTATTGTCTGATGATTGATTATAAATATAAGGTTTTTTATTCAAAAAAATTTAAAAAGAATTTAAAGAAAATGTTAAAACAAGGAAAAAATATAGAAAAATTGTTAGATGTTGTTGATAAATTAGCTTTAAAAGAAGAATTAAATGAAAAATATAAAAATCATATGTTGAAAGATGATAAATATTATCAAAATTGTGGTGAATGCCATATAGAACCTGATTGGCTATTGATTTATCAATATTATGAAAGTGATTTAATATTAGTATTGGTAAATACTGGCAGTCATAGTGATTTATTTAAGTAATTTTATAGTTAAATTCGTATAATCGAACTTAACTTTTTTGATTATATTTTTTATTGTTTTGTTAAACATATGAATTTTGGTGAGTTGAATAAATAGTGATTTCACTAAGTTTAGAAGTAAAATGTAGCCAAATTCGTAAGTTTAGTTTATTTTTTTAATATGTGTGAAATTTATTATATGTTGCATTTATAAATTGTTTAAAAAATTAGGTTATATATTTATTATAAAAACGTTAAATTCGTATAATTGAATTTAACGTTTTTTTCTTTTTTGGTTATATTGTCTTAGATTTTGCATTTTGTTAATTATGTTTTTATCACGTTTGGGGTTTTGAAATAAAACTTTTAAAAAAGTATTTGAATGGTTTGAAGGGTGAAACTATTTATGCTTTAAAGTATGATATTAGCAAGTATTTTTATAATATTGATCATGAGGTTTTAATGAAATTACTTTATAAGAAATTTAAGGATAAAAGAGTTTTAAATATTTTAAAAAAGATTATTGATTCGACTGACAAAGAATATGTAAATAGGACGATAACTAAACTTAAAGAGATGGAGATAGATAGAATTAAAGGTTTAGAAATTAGTGACAAAGAGAAAAAACTTAAAATATTAGAGGTTTCGCAGATACCTTTATATGAAAAAGGTAGGGGACTGCCGATTGGAAATATGACTAGTCAGATATTAGCTGTGTTTTATTTAAATGAGCTTGATCATTTTATTAAAGAAAAATTAGGGTGCAAGTATTATATAAGGTATATGGATGATGGTGTATTACTTTCTAATTCTAAGGAATATTTAAAATATTGTATGAAGGAAATTGAGTGTGTTATAAAAGAATATAAACTTTGTTTAAATAAAAAGACTAAAATTATTAATGTAAGTAAGGTTTAGATTTTTTAGGTTTTAGGTTTTGTATTTTTAATAATAAAGTTATTTTGAAAGTGAGAAAACTTACTAAGAAAAGATTTAAAAGGAAAATGAAGTTAATTAAAGATGGTAGGATTTCTTCTTTGCAAGCTTTAAAGATTTTAAGTAGTTATAAAGGGCATTTGAAATGGGGTAATTGTTATAATTTACTTAGTAAAGCAATTAATAAATAATTATGAAAGTACTTTAAAATGTTTTAAAATATTAGTATAATTATATTGGTGGTTTTATGAAAAAAAGAAGAATTAAAAAACCGTTGATATTTTTATTATTGATAATTTTAGGTTTTACTTTTTATTTATTTAACAATGATTCTTTTTTGAGTGATAAATTTGGTAAAACTTTTGATGTTGCTTTGGATAATATTGTTAAAAGTACAAAATCTTATAAGAAATGTATGGAAAATGAAGTTTTAAGTGAAGAAAATTTTAGTGACTCTTTAAAGAAAAAGCAAGATGAAATTATGGATTTATATAAAAATGTAAATGCGAATTTTATGTATACTGATTTAGAAAGTGGCTATAGTTTTGGTAAAGGTACTTTAAATGAGGTTTATGCGGCTTCAGTGACAAAGCTTCCGGCTGTATTTTATGCTTATAAATTAGCTGATGATGGAAAGTTAGATTTAAATAAGGAAGTTACTTATTTAGCAAAGTATAAAGTTGGTGGTAGTGGAATTATTCAAAAAGATAATATAGGGTCTAAGTATAAGTTAAGTATTATTTTAGAATATACGATTAAATATAGTGATAATATTGGATATAATATACTTTTAGATGAGCTTGGCGGAAGAGGTAAGGTTAAAGATTATTGGGCTAGTTTAGGATATGAAATTAAATATTCGGATAATTTTGGAAACTTATCGCCAGAGCTTGGAAATGGTTATATTAAAGAGGTATATAAATATTATTTAACTGGTAAGGATAATGCGAAAAAGCTTATTAATGATATGAAAGAATCTGATAATTTAGAGTATGTTAAAAGTGGTGATGTTGAGGTTGCTCATAAATACGGAGAGTATGTAGAGGGCGGAGGATATTATAATGATGTATCTTTAAATTTTACGGAGCATCCTTTCGCACTTTCAATTACAAGTACTTTGGGTTTGACTGATAAAATGAAAAATTTGTTTTTAAATACGCACAGTTTGTCTATTTCTTTTAATAATATGTATTATGAAGAAAAAGCTAATTACTGCGCGAAAAAGTCTCATATTTTTGGATAAAATACTAAAAATTTTTAAATTTTTGGTATTTTGTTTTAATAGATAGGTGGTGATTACTTTTGTTTGCAGATATTTTAGTTGAAGTGGTTTCTAAGAATACTGATAAGACTTTTACATATAAAATTCCTGATGGAATGGAGGCTTTTGTCGGTATGCGAGCTTTGATTCCGTTTGGAAAAAGAGTTATAGAAGGGTTTATTGTCAAAATTTATGATAAGTTAGATGTAGATTATGAAGTTAAGAATATTATTAAATTAGTTGATGAAAAACCTGTTTTAAATGAAGAAATGTTAGAAATCGGCAAATATATTAGTAAAAAGACGTTATCGCCAATAACATCAGCTTATCAGACGATGTTACCTAGGGCTTTGAAGGCTAAAGAAAAGACAAATATTAATAAAAAAATTTTAAAATATGTGAAGATTATTTCTGATGGTAATTTTACGAGTGATAAACAGAAAATGATTTTTAATTATATTAAAGAAAGAGGAGAGGTTTTAAAAAGCGAAGTTAATAAGATTTCTGCTTCTGCTTTGAAAACACTTATTTCAAATGGTATTATTTTAGAATTTGAAAAAGAGGTATACCGTTTAGATGAGGATATTGTTTTAGAATATAAAGATTATGTTTTGACTAGTGAACAGAAAAATGTTATTAATAAAGTGAAGTTAGATAATTTTAAACCTTATTTATTACATGGAGTTACAGGTAGTGGTAAGACAGTTGTTTATATTAAATTAATCGAGGAAGTTTTAAAAAAGGGTAAGGAGGCAATATTATTAGTTCCAGAGATTAGTTTAACTTCACAAGTGATAAATATTTTTAAAAAGAGATTTGGAAAAGTGGTGGCTATTTTACATAGTGGGCTTAGTAATGGCGAGAAGTATGATGAATGGAGGAAGATTGAAAGAGGAGAGGTTTCAATTGTAATTGGGGCGCGCAGTGCGATATTCGCACCATTTACTAATTTAGGAATTATTATTGTTGATGAGGAACATTCTTTATCTTATAAACAAGAAAATATCCCAAGATATAATGCGATAGATATAGCTTTAAATAGAGGTAAGAGGTATGATATACCTGTTGTTTTAGGAAGTGCGACACCAAGCGTTGAAAGTTATACGAGAGCTAAGGCTGGCATTTATGAACTTTTAGTTATGAAAGATAGAGTAAATAAGAGTTTACCTAAAATTTATTTAGTGGATATGAAAGAGGAGTTCAAGAAGGGTAATAGAGTATTTTCGGAGATTTTTAAAGAAAAGATGAACGAGAGATTAAAAAATGGCGAGCAGGTTTTAATTTTACTTAATAGACGTGGCTTTTCAACTGTTATTACTTGCAAGGAATGTGGGTTTACGCATAAATGTCCAAACTGTGATATTCCGCTTATTTATCATAAAAGTGATAATGTAATGAAGTGTCATTATTGTGGTTTTAAGACGTCTTTATTATTAGAGTGTCCTAAGTGTCATAGTAAAAATATTAATGCATTAGGTATGGGAACTGAGAGACTTGAGAGTTTAATTAAAGAAGAATTTCCTTTAGCGAAGACTATTAGGATGGATCAAGATACAACTAGAAATAAAGGGGCTCACGAAAAGATTATAAATGATTTTAAAGCTTTTAAATACAATGTATTAGTGGGTACACAAATGATTGCTAAAGGGCTTGATTTTCCGCTTGTTAGTTTAGTTTTAGTTGTTAATGGGGATGCTAGTTTAAATATTCCTGATTTTAGAAGTGGTGAGCGAACTTATCAGCTTTTAAGTCAAGTGGCTGGACG
>CALVRS010000009.1 GCA_944358725.1 uncultured Bacilli bacterium | reverse complement strand
GTTTTATGTAAATTAATCATAAGTGGCGTATTTATCAAAAGCATCCTCTTAATATTAATATTTCCATACTCCCTTTGTATTCCTTGAATAGCGCCATTAGAAACACCCATAAAATAAATATTTGTCTCACTCAAATATTCCCTTAACTCTTGAAAATCATCTTCAATCGTCATATCCGCTAAATTAGCTGCTACAATCACTGTTAAACCATACTTATAATTAACTCTTTTAGCCATCTTTAAATACTTATTTTGATAACCATAAATAGAACCTAAATTTCCGGATTTTATAAAAAATACATCCTTACTACCATGAATAATTCCATACTTTCCATCAATAACCTCATCAAACTTCAAAATATTAAGTCTAAGTTCCTCATCAAATCTATGAACAAGTGAAATCAAATAATCTTTATTTTGAATTTCATTTAATAAATCTTCATTAATACCATATATAAGACCTGAAAGGGCCCCACACAAAGCACCAATCGTATCCGAACAGCCGCCCAAATTAATCGCACCTATCACACTTTCCATAAAATTATTTGTATTAAGCAATGTCCAAATAACCGCTTCTAAAGTATCAACAACATAACTACTAGACTTAATATAATCTAAATCAAGTCTATAAATATCAGTTGTTAAAAAACGCTTATAAGCCCTTCGCGCATTTTCACTAAATTTATAATAATTTAACTCCTTTATCTTAGAATAAGCCTTAAACTTATCATACCCCGAAAGTAAAAAATGCACATATTTTACAAAAATATAACATCCCATAATGCAATACTCATGCATATTTGTAAGTCCCGAAACATTTTTTAAAACATCCAATAATGAATCATCTGGCATATCATCGTAAAAAGTATATAAAGCAATAGGAAGCATCCTCATAAGTGAACTACTATCACAACTATCCTTATTTAAAGAATTAGTAGCTACCCGCATATAATAACTAACCAAACTATCCTTAATAGTATCACTTATATCAAAAGCCTTTCCAGTAGCCGTATAATTTCCATTATTAAGCCAGTCACAAAAACGCTTCATCATATCATCATAATCAATCTCATGCTTACTTATCAAAGAATCAATCGTTGCTAAAACCAAAGAAGTATCATCCGACCATACACCAGCCGGAGCAGCATAACTGCCAAACCCTTCCATCTTAACAACCGGATTTAAAATAAGCTCCTCCCTTTTCCTAAACTTTAAAGGAAGACCCATTGCATCTCCAATCACAAAACCTAAAATACTATCTACAATCTTTGACATAAATCTACCTTCTTACTAACAAAACCATTATACCAATAATTAACAAAAATAAAAACCATAAGTTTAAAACTTATAGTCTAAATCCTTCTCATAAATATCCAAAATCTTCTATCAAAATCTAACTTTTTCTAACAAGTAAACAAACACTTTCTACATGATAAGTCCAAGGAAACATATCAAATAACGTCACTGAAGACACAAAATATTTTTCCTTTAAAATATTTAAATCGCGGGCTAAAGTCATAGGATCACATGATACATAAACTAACGTCTCTGGGTTAATCTTTAAAATCTTATCAATTCCTTCCGCCCTAAGTCCACTTCTTGGTGGATCAACCACTATCTTCTGGGCATCCAAAGTACTATCAAAATCACTTGCATCCGCACATATAAATCTTACATTATTCGCGCCATTAAGCTTTTTATTCAAATTCGCACAGAAAATAGCCTCACTATTTATCTCATACCCAATAACCTCTTTAAAATATTTACTTAAAAATATACTAATAGTCCCAGTACCACAATATAAATCTAAAACTTTTTTATCTAAATCATGTCCTAAATAATCCAGCACCTTACTGTAAAGTTTAAAAGCCACATCTAAATTAACTTGAAAAAATGAATCTTTAGATACATAAAATTTAAAATTACCAAGTGAAGCTGTAATCATTTCACTGCCATAAACAAGCTTATTATTCATATAAATAGAAGAAGTTAAAGTTTTAAGTAAACTAATATCCATCTTGCCATCAATAATAATCATAACCTCTCCAAAATCTTTTAACACAATTTCTCTAACATCACTTAAATCGCATTTGCGTAAAATCTTAATAATCTCGTTAATCTTATCACTCGCAAGCATACACTTTTCAATCTCTAAAAGCTCATTAGTACCATTTTTAAAAAAGCCAAGCTTACCTTCTCTCACTTTAAGTGTTATCTTATTCCGGTAACCATATACTTTATCACTTGAAATAATCTCTAAATTATCTAAATTAAGAAAACTATATCTTTTAAAAATATTCTTAACCTTATCTATTTTATACGCTAAAGTTTTCTCATAACATAAACTCTTTAAAGCGCAGCCACAATTTTCTAAATCACACTCAGGTACTATACGTAAACTAGATTTTTGAACCAATCTTTTAACCTCTCCAACCATATACTTTTTCTTATTAAGCGTAACTTTAACTAAAGCTTCTTCTAAAGGAAATAAATTAGGCACAAAAATTATCTTACCCTGAACATAACCAATACCCCTGCCAAAATCATCTAACCGTTCACACTTTACCAAAACTTCATCCATAACATCACCTTAATGAAATATAACATTTTTTAAATAAAAATTCTTTAATTTTATCATCATTATTTTCATAATACGAAATTAATAACTTCTTAAACTCATCAGTTAATTCTGCTGGAATTGCAATTATTCCAAGTCCTCTTGAAATCAAATAATGATTAGCAAACAAAACCGCTGTCCTCTTATTACCATCGATAAATATTTGTTTTTTCATAACATATAAAAGTAATTCTATCGCTTTATAAACATCTAATGTATCGTTACTTAATAATGTATCTATTTCACTAATTATATCACTTTCCAAAGGAATACTAAAAATCCATTTTGTACCGCCAATCTTCACAGGAGTACTTCTTACAATACCAGCATTATAATAAAATCCCTCAATTACTAATTTATTAATTTGTGATAATAAATAAAAATTATCTTTAGCTAAAACGACATTTTCATCTAAAATAAATTCCCAAGCATGTTTTAAATTAACTATTTTCATTATATCATCACTAGTCATATTATTAACCTTGCCACCATTTATAATATTTTCAGTTTCTACAAATGTCGCTGTAACACCTTCTAAAATAGCTTGGTCATAAATAGTATTAACTAAATTTTTTTTAGCAAAATCAATATTAAGCTTAACCATATCACTTAATTTTTCAGTACTATAATTAAATTCTGTTAAAGTTTTCTCTAGCTCTCTTATTTCCTTTTTTATTTTTTTAGCTTCAATATTATTATTCAAAATCAAATTGTAAATATCATCTGTATATTCACCAACATATTTTGTCGTTAAAACTCCCTTAATTCTATAATGTACATAAATATATTTTGCCGCACCCTTTTCTCTTATTTCTATAGAACCATAAATTAACGAATCCAATTTTTTTTCTAATTCTCGTTTCTTGGCTAAAACAAACAATAACTTCGCATTATTATCCATATTAAAAATCAGTCCTTTCAGCTATATAAAGCTTCTCTTTCTTTTAATACATTATAACACTTAAAATATAAAACGTGAAACATTTTTGCTGTTATAAAACAAAAAAGTTTCACACCAAAATTTGACAAAATACCTAATAAATTTTTAACTGCCACCTTATCGGTATGGGTTTAAACGAAGGATATTTTGCCACTGGCCAATTTCTCTAAAAGACTTTAACCAATATCATAAGCTTCAGTTTGAACTATATGAAATCATAAAAAGAAGCAACGACCCAGTCAAAATCCAAAACTTTGAAAAAAACTTTCAAAAGACTAAAATAAAGTCTTTTTTCTTATATTTTAATCTCTTTCGGACATAATAAAAAAAGGAAAGTAGGAATATTATGGAAAAAATCGAAACAAACGCTAAAAAAGTTACAGAAAAAATAAAAAAACTATATGGTAATAGTCCTGATGTCAATAGCCGAATTATAAATATCAAAGGAAAAAACATCGCTATTTTATTTTTAGAAAGCTCATCCCAAGCCAGCACTATAAGTGACTTCATCGTAAAAGGCACTCTCTACTCAAAAGAAAATAAAAACATCTTTAAAAACATCTTTGATACACTTAAAAATAATCTTTTCAATAGTCAGCTATTTACCATAAATGATTTTTCTAAATTTCCCTACTTCTTATCCAGTGGCTTTACCATCATAGTAGTAGATGGCAACAGTGAAGCCATAATAATGGAAACAAGAGCCCAATTAGACCGCGGCATCACAGAATCGACAACCGAACCAATACTAAGAGGATCTAAAGATAGTTTTACTGAAAGCCATTCTAAAAATCTTGGACTAATTAGAAAAAGAATAAAGGATGCAAACCTATGGTTTGAAGAATTAAAACTAGGAAGAAAAACTCAAACTAGAATCAGCATCGCCTATATAAATCAAATAGCCGATCCTAAAAAAATAAATAAAATAAAACAAAGACTAAAAAAAATCGATGTTGATGGCGTTTTAGATAGTGGAAACATCAAAGATTATCTCATAAAGCAAAAGTCAGTCTTCCCGCAAATGCAAAGTACTGAAAGACCAGATGTCACAAGTCAAGCCCTTTTAGAAGGAAAAATAGTCATCTTTGTTGAAAACTGTCCTTTTGCCTTGATTTTACCAAACGTCTTTATCGACTACCTTCATACATCAGAAGATCAATATCAAAAATCTTCAAACATTACCTTCACTAGAATTCTAAGAACACTTGCCCTTATTATAACCCTATTCACACCAGCCATCTATATTGCCATAACCACATTCGATCAAAATACCATTCCAGATAAACTATTAATATCATTAGCCATTCAAAGAGAAGGAGTCCCCTTCCCAACCACCTTTGAAATAATTCTCCTCACAACCATATTTGAAATTCTAAGAGAAAGTGACCTTCGTAGTCCAAGTAGTATGTCAGCTGCCATGAGTATCGTTGGTGCCCTCGTTCTAGGTCAAGCTGCTGTCGACGCTGGAATTGTCTCACCAATCACTGTCATCGTCGTCGCCTTTACATCAATATGTAGTCTAGTATTTACCGATATTGATTTTACAAGCGGTATCAGAACATGGCGCTTTATCTTTATATTAGCCGCCTCCGTCCTTGGCATTATCGGTATACTATCTTTTACCATTATATTCCTAGTCAAACTAGCTTCACTTGAAAATCTCGAAACAAGCTACCTATCCCCATTTGCCCCTTTTGATAAAAATGCTCAAAATGATGCTATATATAAAGCTCCAGATAATAAACTAATAACAAGACCAAACTACATAAGTACCCTAAATCCTCATAGACAAAGGAGGCAAAAATGAAAAAACTTATTATAATTCTAGCCATTATAATCATCCCTATATCAGGCTGCGGCTATAAAGAACTCAATAACCTATCAATTGTTACCGCCGTCGCCTTCGATAAACAAAAAGAAAACTATGAACTAAGCTTCTTAATCGCCAATTCTCCTAAAGCTCAAACATCATCTAAAGAAGGAGAAGCCAAAACAACCGTTTACTCAAGTCAAGGTAAAACCATCGCCGAAGCCTCAAAAAAAATTGAACAAATAGTTCCCAAACAAATATATTTAGGTCACATCAACGTCGTCATCATCTCCGAAGATATTGCTAAAGAAGGTTTCCTAAACATTGCCGACTGGCTCTTACGTAACCCTCAAACAAGAAAAAAATTCTATCTCTTACAAGCTAAAGACGAAAAAGCTAAAAATATTCTAAAAATTGTCTCCCCTTTAGAATCATTTCCTTCACAAAGCATCGCCACCTTAATTGAATCAAACTCCGAAACAAAATCCGTAGCCACCAATATTACCTATAGTAACTTCATAAGCCAAATATTAGAAAAAGGTTATGATCCAGCCCTTCCTTCTATCACCATCAAAGGAGACGCTAAAAAAGGAAGCAATGAAAAAAATTTAGAAACAACTGAACCAGAATCATACCTCGCTCTAGGACCACTTGCCATCTATAAAAAAGATAAACTAAAAGGATTTTTAACCGAAAAAGAAAGCTGGACAGTAAACGTCTTAAAAAATGAGGCTAAAGAAATAAACTATAACGTCAAATATCAAAATCAAGATATTAGTATTGAAACAAATAACCTTAAAACAAAAATCAAAATAAAAAACGAAAAAAATATTGAAATAACTGTCTCTGGTAAAGGAAACATTTATAACATAAATAATAAAATTAACCTTCAAAATTATCAAGAAATTCATAAAATAGAAAAAAAATGGAACCAAAATCTAAAACAAGATCTTTATAACACCATCAAAAAAATAACTAAAACCTATCAGACAGATATCTTTGGTTTTGGTAATTTAATATATAAAAACAAACCTAAAACATGGCAAAAAATAGAAAAAAATTGGAACAATAAATATCTTCAAAATATAAACATTAAAATCAAAACCAACCTCAAAATCGAAGGCACTGGATCGCTTGTCGAAACCATAAAGGAGGCCACATAATGAAAAAAATAAGTTCTTTAGAATATAATACCCTTTTATGGTTTTTAACTAGAGCTACATTTATTGAAATAACTGCTGAAATCTTATTAAATAAAGCAAATCAAGATTCATGGATAAGCATTTTAATTTCAATATTTTTAGGCCTTATTCCCTTTTTTTTATTTTCCTACTTAACAAATAAATATCCAAATAAAAATATTATCCAAATAAATCAAGAAAAATTAGGTAAATTAGGCACCCTTTTAAATCTTATTTTAATTGCCACCACCTTAATATTTACAATCTGTAGCTTTTGGATAGTAACTAACTTTATTAGCTCTCAATATCTTTATAAAACATCAAAAACCATCTTAACCATTATACTCATATTACCAGTTATATATACTATAAATAAAAAACTTCATGTTTTTACTAAAGTAAGTCTCATTATGTTTTATACTTCTATATTCTTTATCATTATAATATTGTCTGGTCTTGTAGGAAACATTAATATAAACAATATAAAACCCATATTAAATAATCCATCAAATAATATTTTATATGGCACATTTTGCTTTATTGGCTTTAATATCCTACCACTTTTTCTACTAAATATTATCCCTAAAAACCAAATAAAAAACTACTCACCTAAAAAAAGTTTTATCTTTTATCTAATCAGTACCATCTCCCTTTTAAATGTCATGTTTCTAACTATCAGTATATTTGGCATCCATCTTTCAAAATTATATAACTACCCAAGCTTTCATCTTTTAAAAAGAGTAAGTGTCTTAGATATAATTGATCGAGTTGAAAGTATTCTATCACTAGAATGGTTTCTCGCACTCTTTATACAAATTGTAATTAGCCTCTACTTTATCAAAAAAGCCATCGAAGAAACCTTTCAAACAAAAGAAAAAACAAACAATATTATTATAACTATTGTTTGTTTAATAATCGCCCTTTTATCTAGCATTATCTTCAAAACAAATGGCACAGAAATAAACTACTTTGAAAATAAATTAATTTATCTGCTTTATATATCTTATCTCATAATCCCACTAATAACATTCATTAAAAGTCTAAAAAATACCTAACTTTTGTAAAACAACAACTGTAATAAAACAAATAACTCCTAAAATCAAAATAGTAATAAATACAGTTTTTAAAACAGATCCTTCCTTCTCTTCCTCATACCCATCAAAATCTTTCTTTCTAAGTTTTAAATCAGAAGTAAAAAAGGAATTATCCATCGTTTGTTCTTTTTTGTCATAAACCTTATTTTCTTTAATTAACTCTTTAATATCCGATAAATTACTAACTTGCGTATTCTCATCATGTCCTTGTAAATCACTAAACATCGAAGCCGCAAGTCCCGCATCATCTAACTTATTAAGCGTATTCACATTAGAAATTGTTTGGACAAGCTCATCTACATCATCATCATAATAACCTCGTCTATTAGAACTACGCTTTAAATCTAAATTTTTTAAAACATCATAACTCGTTTTACTAAGCACTCTTTCCTTATCATCAGGTTCTTTATTCTCTCTAGCTTTAGATAAAACATCCATAATATCATAAGTTCTCTCAGAATTATCCTCATACTTTTTATGCATAACCGGCATTTCTTGAACCTTATCATTTTCATTCATCAACCGGCGATATTTTCTCTCAGCTTGGTATTTTTCTCTCGTCTCAAGCATTTGCTTAACTTTTGTAATATCTATCTCATTAGTATTATCAATTGTTGCAATACCCTCAATATTACTATATTTTCCATAAGAATAAATACTGTTATAAAGCCTTGTATTTCGCTTAGTTCGCGTCTTGCCTTGACTTTCATTTTTATAATATCTTTCCATCCTAGATGCCACCCGTACCACCTCTTATTATTAATAATACCATATTTTAACCTTTTTTTAAAGGTTGTACATAAGCTTTTTAATAATTTTTAAAACCAAAAAAAAGACATTGATAAATCAAACTAATCAATGTCTTTTTAAATTATATATCTTTGTAAAAGCCTTACCTTTTTCTTCAATTGAAAAGCCGTCATCTAAATATTTTTCAGAAAATTCATTCCATTTTGCATTCATGCCCATACTTAATCCACTAAATATAACCCTGTCTGCCGGAAAAAATCTAGCATTATCAGTTTGCTCTTTACCACATGCAACACAGCGACATGTAAAATAGACTCTTCCTTCATAATGATCCTCATCTTTATTAAGTAAAACCCAGGCTGGATGTTGACAATTCTCTTGCACTCTTTCTATAATACCTTGATTTAATTTTTTAATTTTTGCATCAACCTCACAAAGTAAATTACTTGCTGCTACATACTCTTGAACCTTTGGATCTTCTAATAACTCATCTTGTATATGTTTTAAATCTTCTCTACTTTCGTTTAAACTAGCCAACAACTCTTTACTCTTTTTTATTTCATCAATCATAAGCATAACCTCCAAAACAATTATATCACAAAAAACATAACATCACTCTTTTACACCTTGCTTTTTTTTAAATATTTATTTATAATTTTGATGGAGGTATAAAAAATGGCAAAAGTAAAAGTAAATAAAGAAAAATGTATTGGCTGCGGTGCCTGCACAGCTACATGCCCAGACGTTTTTGATTTTGACGATGATGGTCTAGCTAAAGTAATCAAAGACGAAATAAATGACGATGTCAAAATGGCTGCTGAAGGATGCCCAACTGACGCTATTGAAATAAATGAGGAAGAGAAATAATCTCTTCCTATTTAAATGCATATAATCTTTTAACTTCTTTAACTGTCAAATGTCTATATTCTCCAGATTTTAAACCATCAAGCGTAAGCCCAGCAAACTTCTCCCTTTTAAGTTTAGAAACCTTATAGCCAATAGCTTCAAACATTTTTTTAACCTGATGATTTCTTCCTTCATAAATTGTAAGTTCTATTAAAGAACTTTTTTTCTTTTTATCTATCTTTTTAATCTTAACTTTTGCCCTGCCTGTCTTTTTACCATCTATCATCACACCATTTGACAAACTCTTAACTAAACTAGGATTAACAATATCATCAATTTTAACTAAATAAACCTTCTCAACTTCATAAGATGGATGAATAAGTAAATTAGTAAGTTCACCATCATTAGTCAAAATTATAGCGCCACTTGTATCATAATCAAGTCTGCCAACCGGATAAAGTCTATTTTTACTTTCTACTATATCAACAACAGTTTTACGTCCTTTATCATCCTGTGCACTTGACACCACTCCACGTGGTTTATAAAGTAAAACATATTCTTTAGGTTCCAATTTTAAAGTAACTCCATTAATTATAATCGTATCACTATAACTAACCTTATTTCCTAAAGTATTAACCATTTTCCCGTTCACGCTAACCTTACCAGCTAAAATTAACTCTTCTGCTTTTCTTCTAGAACAATATCCACTACTCGCAATTACCTTTTGTAATCTTTCCACAAAAATCACCTAACTTCAATTATACAAAAGAAATACTAAAAAAACAAGGGAACAATAATCAAAGCCATTATAACCATAAATAAATCAGTAAAAAGGCCAACCCATAAAGCATACTTAATTTTCTTAATACCGACCGAACCAAAATAAAGCGTTATCACATATAAAGTAGTATCACTTGAACCTTGAATAACCGAAGAAAGTAAACCAATAAAACTATCTGGTCCATACACCTTATATATATCATTAAGTAAAGCAAGACCAAAACTTCCAGAAAAAGGTCTCATAATAGCCACTGGCAAAACTTCAGAAGGAATATTTATTAAAACTAAAACCGGCTTCAAAAAATCAAAAAAATAATCAATAACCCCACTATTTAAAAAAATATTAACCCCAAATATCATTGCTAAAAGTGAAAAAAACATTGATATTGTCATAGGTAATCCTTCCTTCGCACCACTTACAAAGCTATCATAAACATTAACTTTCTTATATGCTGCATAAATAATAACAATCAAAACTATAATTGGAATAAATAAACTAGATATCATCTTCATTTGCGTCCCCCCAGTATTCTATCGATAACAAGACCAAAAATAAGTGAAATTAAACTTACAATAAAACAAGGAGCCACAATAAAAGAAGGATTTTTACTACCATATAATATTCTAAGAGAAATAATAGTTGTTGGAATCACACAAAGACCACAAGTATTAATAATTAAAAAAGTAATCATACTGCGGCTAGCCTCTTCTTTATTTTTATTTAAATCTTGCAAAGACCTCATCGCCTTAAGACCAAATGGCGTTGCTGCATTACCAAGACCAAACATATTTGAAAGTATATTTGAAGAAATATAACCAAAAGCTTCATGATTTTTAGGAATTTCCGGAAAAATTTTATGTAAAATAGGATAAATAAATCTCGATAATTTATCAAGTAAACCAGATTCTTTTGCAATATTCATAATGCCAAGCCAAAGAGACACTAAAGGAAAAATCTGCATAACAAGTTCTAACGTAGCCTTACCAGAAGATAAAATCTGAGCATTCAACAAATCAGCTTTGCCAGTCAATATCAAACATAAAGAACCAGTTACAATAAGTCCTATCCATAATTTATTAATCATTTTCTAATAAAACCTAATAACTTATCCCAAAAACTTTTTTCTATCCCCTTCTTAACATAAATATCCGTCTCATAAATAATTTCATCTCCCAAATATACTAAAGTCCTACCCACCTTATCTCCACTTTTATATTTACGCCTCTTTTCAAGTTCATATTTTATCTTTAAAATATCTTTTTCACTTTCTCTAAGTAAATAATCAAAATTTTTTTTCAAATAAAGAGTATCATTTTTATAATAATTTTCATTTAATATTCCAATCTCTCCTTTACTCAAAATTCTATAAGATGCATAATCTAAAAAAGCCTCCTCATATAAATTTTTATGATCATTAAAATCATCTCCATCATTAATTGTCACTACCGTCAAATTAACACCATCTTTACTAGCGCTTGTCACTAAAGTTCTTTTAGCAATTTTTGTAAAACCTGTCTTACCACCTGTAGTATACTTATAAGTCGATAAAAGCTTGTTCTTATTATGCCATTTATAAACATTTTTATTTGTCTTTACAGTATAATCCAAAGTTCCTGTAATCTTTCGAAATGTCTTATTCTTCATTGCATAACTCATTAAAAGTGCCATATCATAAGCTGAAGAAAAATTACCTTTCTCTTCATCCAATCCACTAGGATTATTAAAAGTAGTATTTTTCATTCCCAAATCCTTAGCTTTATCATTCATCATTTTAACAAACTTATCAGTATTACCAGCTACGGCAACCGAAATAGCTATCGACGCATCATTACCACTTCTCATCATTAGACCATAAAGTAAATCTTTTAATTTTATCTTCTCGCCAATTTGTACATAAATACCTGATCCATAAGCTTTTAAAATTTCATCTCCAATTGTCACTTGCTTTTCAATATCACTATTTTCAATAGCTACAATCGCTGTCATAATTTTAGAAATAGAAGCTACACTCTGCACATAATGTACATCTTTACCATAAATTACACGTCCAGAATCCATATCCATTAATATTGCCGACTTTGCACTCGTTTCATATCCCAAAACTTTAAAAGGTAAAAATAAAATTAATAAAAAAATTAATTTTTTCACAGTATCACCTAAAAAAGTATATACAAAAAAATGGACAAATATGTCCACTTAATTGCTCATCTTATCTAATAAATCAAATGTCTTTATCTCTTTTTTAGTTAAATGTGGTAAAAATTCATTTAACCTATTTGTCAGTCTCTTAAATTCAATATGCGTTTTATCTTCCTTAGAATCTTTAATATCTGCCATCTCTAATATCTCTTTTCCATAAATATCACATAACTTATCCAAATTGCGCGTACAAACTACCATATAAATATTTCTATAATTAGAAGCCATAAACATTTCTTTAAAATTCTCTACCTGAACCATATCAATATTATCTAAAATAAAATACCAACTCTCTCCCTTGCATTCCTCATAAGCTAAAGTTAAAATCATATTAACTAAATTATTTTTACAATCTTCTAACTTAGGAATAATAAACAAAGCAGATTTTTTATTAGTATGAACAAAATCATTTAAATCAAAACTATTTATACTAATAACATTAAGACGGTTTTCATAATTAACCAAATCATTAATAGCAATTCTAGTAACAGATATAATACTTGCTCTTGTCTCATAAGGTGCAGATAAAACAGAAACTAAATCACGGTAAGCAGAACTATCAGTATCCTTCAAAAGAAAATCTTTAACTTCTTTAATATCTTGACCATCTAAAATATCCAAAAATCTAGAAACGCTTAAAAAATTAATTTCATCCTCACTTGCATATTCAAATAATTTAAATATATAACCTCTAACAAGTGAAATAGAAGCCATAGACCAAAAAGGATCACCATTCGCACTAAGAGAAAATAAAGATTTAACTATATTACTAACCATTTCATAAGCCTTATCTTTATCCCCACTTTTATAATAATTATAAGGTATTTCTAAAACATTTATACTATCACTATAAATAGAATTATCAAAATTTAAAACCTTTATATCATATCCTTCTTTTTTAAGTTCTTCCGCATAATTATTATAATATTCATAATTCTTATCAATAAATAATAAACTTCTACTTTCTTTAATCAACTCTTCTACCATAGGCATAACAATACCAGAAGTTTTACCACTTTTACTTTCACCAGTTACAATTACATTTTTAATCATTTTATATCCTCCTTAACCAAAGTTAAAACTTTACCTTTAAATTTCTTTCTTAAAATATTAATTTTATCATATTGCTCCTGCAACTTTTCCATTTGCCTTGAAATTTGTTCCTGTTTTTTTAACAAAAATTGATTAGTTCCTTCGCCATCATCATCAAAGTTATTTAAAAATTTTTTATAATCGATGATTTCTTGTAATGTAAATCCTACCTCTTTAAGTAATGTAATAAATTGTGCCTCTACTACATTATCATCCGTATAATATCTGTAACTTGTATACCTATCAACAATTTCTGGTTTAAGTAAGCCTATTTCATCATAATATCTTAATGTTCTAACAGAAATATTTACTAAATTAGCAAAATCACCGATTTTATAAACCACTAAACTCACCTCCCATTAACAACATTATAACCTTACAGTTAACTGGAAAGTCAAGTTTTTTTTAAAATAAAAATGTAGAAAAAATCTACATTTTAAGAAGCATCTGTTGAACCACTAGTAGTATCATTAGTGTTATCATCAGTTACATTATTATCTTCTACAATATCAGTACTTTCATCACTTGCATCCTCTTCATCTGAATCACTTTCACTAGGTACAAGTGCATTAATATCAGTAACCCCATACATTCCACTTATTTTTCTTAAATCTTCATCAGTTAAATTTTGAATTTTCCATTCCTCATCTTCCTTAGTTAAATGAAATGTAATTGTATAAGTTTCCGTATCAGTAACTTCTTTTAACTTATCAAGTCTATAAGTAGCAAAAGTATTGGTATCAGTAAATTCATCTGGGTTATCTATTCGATATTGATTCGCATTATTAAGAACATCTGTATAACTTCTAACCGTAACCTCAGCTAAAACCGTTGCCACATCACCATCTATAGTCTCATCTTTAATTTCATACTGCATATCTTGATAATGTTTTTTCATAAAATCACTATAATCTGCTCTCTCATCAGCTGTAAGTGATGTATCATTAGTAAGTACATCTTCTAAATCACTTATAACATCATTATCATTAGTCTGATACTTATTCAAATAATCTTCAACTTTTTTAGTTGGCGTATTTCCCATATTAGCCGTGCAGCTACAACCAGTAAGCAAACCAATTGCAAGTAATACGTATAATACTTTTTTCATAACTTCCCTCCTCAATAATATTGTGGAAAATTATGAAAAAATTATACTATTTTTTTATTTTTAAATTATTTTTATAAATTGGACTTAATAACATATTCATCGCATCAAGTTCTTCCTTTGTATAAGTTAATTTAAAAGGCGAATTTTTAAAACCTTTTATATAAATGTCCCCAGACATCTCTAACTTAGAATTAAAATAATTTATATTACCAGTTTTCGTTTTATAAAATAAATCTCCATATATTTTAGCACTATCGCAAGATAGCTCAGTAAAACCACATCTAATCAAATCTTTAATAACACCTTGAACATTTTCATTTTCTTTTAAAGCAAAATAACCTAAATCAGGTGTTTTAACCACTACATTATTAATAACTTTAAAATTATTTTCCTGACACCTATCTACATCAAAAAATTGATTGTATGTTGGATCAATAATATAACTGCGGTTTTCTCCGTCAACCATAAAATCTGCCAGTAAAAAACTGTGACCTAAAATATCATTAGTAATTGCCTTTTGGGTTTCAACTGGTTTATAAACAATATTCAAATCATCAAAATATCTAGCTATTATTGATTGTGCCGTATCACACATAAAATTAAAATTATAATTATTAATATTAGATTCTTTTTTTAAAACAAGCATGCATCTAACTTTATAAACTATATAATTTAAATAATAATTAATCTCATCAAAAGATAAACTATTACCATTAAAACACTTACTTTCTACATCGCTTATTATATCCAAATCTACATTATCCATCATATTTGTTTTAACATTAAAAACTAAACTCAAAATAACCACCTCATAAACTAAAACTATCTCTAGTTTAAAGAACAAAATGACACTCATTCGCTAGAATAAGTGTCGATGAATAAGTGCCATAAAGCAATTTATTAAGTAGACATTCAACTTGACGAAACTGAATGTTCCCTTTTTATTTTATGCAAATTTTCTTACTTACATACTAATAATAGCATAAAAATGAACTTTTTTCAAGGTCATCTATACATTAACTCGTTAATTCAAGTAATTTTTAAAATGGTGGACCCGAGGAGAGTTGAACTCCTGTCCAAAAACATTTCCAAATAAACATCTACAAGTTTAGTTAGTTAAAAAATGTCCTAATAAAGATTAGTAACTAACAACTACTTTAAAAGTAAGCCTATAAAATTCATCACTATCTCTAGGCTAAATAATGATATATCTCTCTAAAAGCGAACCCTTAAAAATCTTCGAGAGCTAAAGACTTAAAAGAGTGTACCTTGCCAACCTTAGGCAAATGCTGGTACGTAATTATTTCTGTTTCCAGTTATATTTAAGTTTAGACTTAACGTGTCACTCCGACTTGCCATTTATCCTTCCATATCCTTGTCGAAACCAAAACGGGCCCAATTTATAAAGCTCTTATATTATAACACATAAAAGCTTTAATGCAAAATTTATCTCTTAAGTCTAGCTCTAATATTTCGCTCAATATCCCTTTTCTTAATATCTTCTCTTTTATCATAATTTTTCTTACCCTTAGCTAAGCCAATTAATACCTTAGCTCGCCCATTTTTTAAATAAACTTTTAACGGTACTATTGTATAACCTTCTAGTTTAATCTTATCTCTAAATTTAAATATTTCTTTTTTATGTAAAAGTAACTTTCTTTCTCTAGTTTCATCATGATTAAATATATTACCATTTTCATAACTACTTATATGCATATTTATAATATACATCTCATTATTTTTAACCCTTACATAACTATCTTTAATATTTGCTTTACCTAATCTTAAAGACTTAATTTCTGTTCCAGTTAAAACAATACCAGCTTCAATAGTCTCAAAAATTTGATAATTATACTTCGCCTTCCTGTTTACTATTTCCATTCCTATCACCTTTTTTGTAAAGTTTAAAATTAATAAGCCCCTTATCCTTTACTACACTGTCGACTATAATTTTAACACTTTGTCCAAGCATATATCTTTTTTTAGTATGTTTACCAACTAAACTAAATGAAGACTCATCATAAAAATAATAATCGTCATCAAGCGCATCAATCTTTATCATGCCCTCAACCAAATTAGAAAGTTCTATATAAATTCCATAATTAGTAACCGTACTTATAATTCCTTTATATACCTCACCTATGTGACTTTCCATATACTCAGCCATCTTCATATCTAAAACATCACGTTCACACTGAGTAGCCGCCATCTCCCTTTCTGAAGAATGCTTAGCAATTTCTGGCAAAACACTATTATAATAATCAATAACACCATTATCAATATTATGATTAAATAAATATGTTCTAAGTAATCTATGAACAGTTAAATCAGGAAATCTCCTAATTGGCGATGTAAAATGCGTATAAAACTTACTTGCAAGACCAAAATGACCAATATTCACATTATCATATACCGCCTTTTGCATACTTCTAAGAAGCATTGAAGATAAAATATTATACTCTTTCTTATCCTTAAGGCTTTTCAAAATATTTTGAATAGTTTTAGGTGTAATATTTTTCAAATTTGCATTAACCTTATAACCCAAAATATTTATAAACTTCAAAAAATTCCTTATTTTCTCTTCATCAGGAAGCCCATGAACACGGTAAATAAAAGGTAAATCCATATATGCAATCGTACTTGCAACCGTCTCATTAGCCATAATCATAAAATCCTCAATTAAATTCTCACCAGTATCCTGAACTCTTCTTTGAATATCAATTGCCTTACCTAAATCATCAGTAATAATCTTAGCCTCAGGAACATCAAAATCAAGATAACCTTTTTCAACTTTATTTTTTCTAATAATCTTTGAAAGCTCAGCCATCAATCTTAAATCATCAGCAAATTCCTCATAACCTAAAGGAATGATATTCTCATTTAAAATCTTATTAACATTCTTATAAGTCATTTGCTTTCTAGACTTAATATAACTCTCAAAAATCTCACTATCCAAAAGCTTACCATTCTCATCAATTTCCATCACACAAGAAATCGTAAGCCTTATAACATCTGGATTAAGTGAACAAATACCATTAGAAAGCTTATGAGGAAGCATCGGAATAACCGTATTAGCTAAATAACTACTAGTTCCCCTAAGATAAGCCTCATCACCTAAAGCCGTTCCATCTTTAACATAATGACTAACATCAGCAATATGAACTCCAAGCACATAATTTCCATTATCTAACTTTTTAATACTTATTGCATCATCTATAT
Source organism: uncultured Bacilli bacterium (assembly GCA_944358725.1). Classification (GTDB taxonomy): domain Bacteria; phylum Bacillota_I; class Bacilli_A; order RF39; family UBA660; genus Coprosoma. Next base: position 235 of record CALVRS010000009.1, on the reverse strand, counting down.
CTTTTGTATCATCACCATCAATTGTAAAAATAACATCACCAGTTAAATCACGGCGACCATTTAACTCCAAGCTACTAACCGAAGAAGGAATATTTTCAAGTTCATCTATTACCTTCTCAGAAAAAATATCATTAATCTGATATCTAGCCGCAATCGATAAAATATCTACACCAGGATCATCCTTATGACCTAAAATACGTATAATTTTACCTTGATAATAATTGCTATTATTAAC
>CALVRS010000008.1 GCA_944358725.1 uncultured Bacilli bacterium | reverse complement strand
TCTGGTGTAGCTGTTGTCACGCCAGTGGCACTGCAGCGTAGCTATGTATGGAATGGATAACCGCTGAAAGCATCTAAGCGGGAAGCCAGCTTCAAGATGAGTTTTCCCATTTTTATAAAGTAAGATCCCAGAAAGACTATCTGGTTGATAGGCTGGAGGTGGAAGCATGGCAACATGTTGAGCTGACCAGTACTAATAAATCGAGGATTTAATCCTATTAATTGTTTCTCTAATGAGATGTTTCGCACATTATCATGTTTTCAGAGAATTATTTCTCTTATTTGATTTGTAACGATAGCGAAGTGGATACACCTGTTCCCATCCCGAACACAGAAGTTAAGCACTTCTACGCCGAAGATAGTGTATGCGAAAATAGGACGTTGCAAATCTTTTTTTGTGCAAAAAAAGAATATGAATTTTATATTTTATATATTTCTTCATATTCTTTTTCTTTATTTTCTTCAATACATAATTTATACATATCAACACCTAATATTAGTGATATTCTCCATAATGTGCCAATTGAAAATGTTTGATGGACGTTGTTTTCAATATTAGATATGAATTGTTTTGAATAGTTTGTTTGTTCAGCTAGTTTAGCTTGTGTTAATCCTTTGGCTTTTCGATATTTTCTGATGTTTTTACCTATAAATCCATATACATAATTTTCATCATTTCTATTAAACTGCATATAATCACCATCTATTTATATTTTGCCATATTTTACCATTTTTGAGGTGTTATGGTTCGTAGTACTTTGTTTGCTGATAGCATATATTATATATGGTTTTTTAATTTTTGTTTAAAACTATTGTCTAAGTTCTTTGATTTTTGATATACTATTAGTGGTGATTTTATGGAATACAAATTGACTATGCGCAGTGAAATGGATACTATTGAGTTGGCGCAAAATATTGAATCTGAAAAATTTCCTAATATGGTTATTTGTTTAAATGGTGAGCTTGGAAGTGGTAAGACTGTTTTTACTAAAGGGTTTGCTAATGCCCTTGGTATTGATGAGAATGTCACTTCACCAACTTTTAATATAATAAAGGAGTATAGTGGTGAGCTTTCTTTATATCATATGGATGTATATCGTTTAGATGGCAATACTGATGGTGTTGGTATAGAGGAATATTTTAGTAAAGGTGGAGTTGTTATTATCGAATGGGCTGATACTATTAAAGATATTTTACCTGAGAATAGACTTGATATTAAATTTAAAATTGCTGGGGAAAATGCAAGAATTTTAAAAATTATTCCTCATGGCAAGGAATATGAAGAATTATGTGAGGCCGTACTTTGAAATATTTATTTATAGATTCAGCGACTACTAATTTGGTGGTCGCTATTATTAAAGATGGTAAAATATCTTATATTTATAATAAAAACGAAGGACATGATACTTCTGGTAAGATGATGCCTATATTAGCTGAAGCTTTTTCTTCATCTTGTCTTGCTCCAAAAGATATTGATAAAATTTTTGTAGTTACTGGTCCTGGTTCTTTTACTGGGATTAGAGTAGGACTTACGGTGGCTAAGACAATGGCTTATGCTTTAAATATACCTATTGTACCTATTTCTTCTTTGGAAGTTATGGCTAGTGGTTTGCCTGGAACAGCACTTATAAATGCTAGAAGAGGTTATGTATTTGCCGGTAGTTATGATAAAAATTTAAATAATATATATCCTGATAGTTATATGTTTATGAGCGATAGTTTAGAAAAGCCCTATATTAGTTATGATAATTTTGATTTTACTGTGGAAAAACCGATTGTCGATGTTTTAAAGATAATAAAAAAACATGAAAATGATTTAGCTGTTAATCCACATACTTTAAAACCAAATTATCTTAAATTAACGGAAGCTGAAGAGAGATTTTATGATAAAGCAGATAGATAATATAGATGAATACTTAGTTTTTATTAAAAAATATTTTCCTGATTTTATTTTAGATAATAATCCATATGAAAAAAGTTTTGTATATATAAAAAATAATGAAATAGTAGGTTTTATTTCATATAGTATAATTTATGAGAGGGCAGAGATTAATTTTATTTTGACTGATGAGAAATTTCGTCGTCAAGGTATTGCTCAAGAAATATTTAATTATGCTTTAATTGATTTTAAAAAAAACAAGGTGGAAAATGTTAGTTTAGAGGTAAATATAAATAATAATGAAGCTATTAAATTTTATTTAAAAAATAATTTTAAAAAGAAAGCAATACGTGAGAATTATTATGGTAATATGGATGCGTATTTAATGATTAAAGATTTGAGGTGAGATTTATGTATATTTTAGCTATTGAATCTAGCTGTGATGAAACAAGTGTGAGTATTATTAAAGATGGACAAGAAGAGATTAGTACAGTAATTTTATCTCAAATGGATACGCATGCTAATTACGGTGGAGTTGTTCCTGAGATTGCTAGTAGAATGCATGTTGAAAATATAACGCTTGTAATTGATGAAGCTTTGAAAAAGGCTAATATGAAGATGACTGATATTGATGCTTTTGCAGTGACTTATGGTCCTGGTCTTATTGGTTCTTTGCTTGTTGGTTTAATGGCGGCTAAAACTTTAGCTTTTATTTATAATAAGCCTTTAATTCCGGTACATCATATTGCTGGTCATATATATGCCAATAATTTAGTTAAAAGGTTAGAGTTTCCTTTGATTGCACTTGTGGTAAGTGGTGGGCATACAGAACTTATTTATATGAAAGAAGATTATAGTTTTGAAAAGTTAGGTTCAACTTTAGATGATGCGGTTGGAGAGGCATATGACAAAGTGGCTAGAGTAATTAATGTTCCATATCCTGGTGGTCCTTTGGTGGATAAACTTGCTTTTGATGGTAAGGATACATATGATTTACCAGTTCCTTTAAATGATGATAGTTATAATTTTAGTTTTAGTGGTCTTAAAAGTGCGGTAATTAATTTAGCTCATAATGAAAGACAAAAAGGTAATGAGATTAATGTTGCTAATATGGCTTGTTCTTTCCAAAATAGAGTGGTTTATATATTAGTTAAAAAAACGATGAAAGCTTTAAAAGATTATAATGTTAAAAATTTAATTGTAGCAGGTGGTGTGGCGGCTAATAAAGGTTTAAGAGAGGCACTTACTAAAGCTTGTAATGATGAGTCAGTTAATTTAATAATACCTTCTTTAAAATATTGTACGGATAATGCGGCTATGATTGGTGTGGCAGCATATTATGCTTATAAATTAGGTAGAGTGGCTGGTTTAGATTTAAATGCAAAGGCGGTTACTACATTAGAATAAAAGACTAAAGTTTTGTTCTTTAGTCTTTTTATATATCTTTCCTTCTAATTTCATGACTTTGAAAACGTTCGCCATTTTTTTCATTTTCAAAATAAATTTTATATCCGCATTCGTTAGCAATTTTTTCAATGGTTGCAAAATTAACATCAGTGGTTTCTGTTTCATATCGAGATAAAGTGTTTTGGGTCGTGTTTATTAGTTTTGCCATTTCTTTTTGACTAAGATTTTTTTTGTGTCTCATGTATTTTAAAGTTTTTCCTATCATTTTTCTTCACCACTTAAATTATCCAACAAACAGATATTTCTGTCTTGTCATATCCAAAAAATGGATATATATTTAATATATAATAATTTTAAAAGAAGTTTATTTTTGAAACTTTTTTTCAATGAAAATAATTAGATAATACATTAAACTAGCCATAATAGCTAATAAAATTACTCCAGTCATTACAAGATTTAGATTAAATACTTGTGAGCCATACATAATTAAATAGCCAATACCAGCTTTCGAAACTAAAAATTCTCCCATTATAACACCAATAAATACAAGACCAATATTAACTTTACAGACGTTTATTAAGTTATTATAATTACTTGGAAGTATTAATTTAAAAAATATTTGATATGGTTTTGCTTTAAAACTTTGAAGTAATCTTATTTTATTTTTATCGGTTGTTTCAAAGGCTTGTGTTACATTAATGATGGTTATAATTATTGATATAAATAGAGCCATAATTATAATGGATTTTGTGCTGGCACCAGCAATTATGATTATAATTGGTCCTAAGGAAACTTTTGGGAGGCTATTTAGCATGGTTAAATATGGATCAATTACTTTTGATATGAATTTATAACGCCATAAAATAGAGGCAATTATTATACCACCAATGGTTGCGATTAAAAAACTGATAATAACTTCATAGAAGGTAATCCATATATGATGAAATAAAGTTTCATCTTTATATAAATTTATAATTGTGTTTATTATAGCTTTTGGGCTAGAGGAAATAAAGGTGTTGATTAGATTTTTGTCAGCGGCAAATTGCCAAATGAATATTATAAGAAAGACTATTAGAAGCTGTGAGAGTCTTATTAGAAATTTATTTATTTTTATTTTTTTTAGATATTCTTTGTGTTCTTTACTATACATGATAATCAATATCCTTCCATATTTTATCGTAGTAATAAGCAAATTCTTTTGCTTTACGATTTTGTATTGGTGTAGATTTATTAGTAAGTTTTATTTCATATATATTTTTTATAGTACTAGGACGCTTTGATAAGACAATTACTTTATCGGCCATGCTGATAGCTTCTGAGATGTCATGAGTTATCATGATAGCGCTTTTTTTCTCTTTTTTTATAATTTGATAAACATCATCAGAAACGGCTAATCTAGTTTGATAATCTAATGCTGAAAATGGTTCATCGAGGAAAAGTATATCTGGTTTAGTGGCTAGAGTTCTAATTAGTGATACTCGCTGGCGCATACCACCAGATAGATTACTAGGATATGATTTTTTAAATTCTTTAAGACCGTATGTATCTAAAAGTTTATTTACATAGTTTATATTTTCTTTGGTTAGTTTATTTTCAAGTTCTAATCCAATAAGACAGTTTTTATAGATTGTGCGCCATTCAAAGAGATTATCTCCTTGCAGCATATATCCAAATTTTAAATTTTTATCGATTTCTATTTTACCGCTTGATGCTTTATCTAGTCCACAAAGTATTGATAGTATAGTACTTTTTCCACAGCCACTTGGACCGACGATGGCGACAAATTCACCTTGTTTTAAGTTAAAAGAAAAATCTTTCACAGCTAATATTTCATTAGTTTTAGTGTGATAAGCTTTTCTTAGGTTTTGTACTTTTAAAATATTCATTTTTGTTTGGCGTATTTATTATTAATTAATTTATCATAAGGTGCATTTTTGTCTAATTCACCGGCATTTTTAACTATTTCTTCAATGTGTTTGAAATCTTTTTCAGATATGTAAGTTGTATCATACCATGAATCTATATCTTTATATCTTTGGACAATTTCTATAATTTCTTCTTCTTTTGTGTCTGGAAAGTAATCTTTAATATGTTTAGCTATTTGAGTGCTGTTGTGGCTATGAACATAATCTAGTCCTTTTTGAATGGCTTTAGTAAAGCTTTCAATAATTTTTGGATTTTTTTCAATATAACTTTTTTTAGCATTATAAGTAGTATATGGTACGTCTCCACCTAATTTTCCGATAGAAGCTACTATGTGACCATATCCTTCTTTTTCAAGTTCAGAAGCGGTTGGTTCAAATAGAGCGACATAATCGCCAGTTCCTCCAATGAAAGCTCCTGACATAGAGGCAAAGTCAATGCTTGTGTCGATATTTGTTTCATTACTTTTAATACCATTAATATTTAAAGCATATTCTAAGGTCATTGCAGGCATTCCACCTTTTCTTCCACCGATTATGTGTTTACCTTTTAAATCGTTTAGATTAAAGTTATTAGTATCTTCTCTGGCCACTAGGAAACTACCATCTTTTTTTGTAAGGCCTGCGAAATTAATTAAATAATCTTTTTGACCTTGATTATATACATATATAGTTGATTCACTACCGCAAAATCCTATTTGAACATCACCTGATAAAACGGCGGCGGTAACTTTATCTGCTCCAGAGGTTAAAATTATTTCAACATCTAAGCCTTCTTCTTCAAAGTATCCTAGTGAATGTGCAATGTACTGCGGTGCATAGAATATACTATGGGTTACCTCGGCAACTTTTATTTTGGTTAAATTATTTTGTTTTTCTTTAGGTTTGAATACAAATATACCTGTTATTATTAAGCCAATGGCTAATAAGGCAATTATAATTTTTTTCAAAAACGTCTCTCCTTTCTAATTTCATAGTATTATATTCATAATTTTTTAAAAGGTTTTTGGTTTTTGTGGTAAAATGGTTATAGGTGGTATTTATGAAACAAAATAAAGATTTGGATAGTAGAGTTATAATAATTGATCAAAGTGGTCAGGCTTATCATATTGGTAGTATAGTTGATGAGCAGTCCCATGGTAAAACTTTAATGAATTATGTTGAGAAGAAATATCCTTATGCAACTGAATTTTTAGATTTGAATGTTGATGATAATAGGGAATTATTTGCTTATAGACTTGGTTTATATGGTGATGCAGTTTATTATAATATTGGTGATAATGGAGTGATTTATTTACCATATGATGTTACTGATGAACAAATTAATACTATTTATAATTTAGATTTAGGCGATCAATTTATAGAGCTTGGTTATAGCCCTGAATATTTTGGTTATTCTTGTTATAAAGCTATTGGTATGGGATGTGGATTGACTTTAAAAGAGGTTATGGATGAATATATTAATATTAAAAAGAATGAAGAGTTAAAAACAAAAAAATAATATTTTATAGATAAGGAAAAATATGGAGAAAAAAGTATTAAACAGCAAAGTTTCAATAATTGATAAAGATGGTTTGATTTATATGATGGGTAGGTCAAATGAGAGTAAGACACATGTTACTTATTTGATTAAATATTTAGAGGATAAATATGGTGCAGATACTAGTAAATTAAAAAGTGGCATTTCTAGAAAAATTTATGGCTATATTTTTGGAAAATTAGGAAGCATTATTTATTTTAATGATGGTTTAACGGGTATGTTTTATTTTCCAAGTGTAGTTACGGATGAACAAGAAAAGGTTTTAAAAAATTTAGATTTGGGTTATCAAAAGATTGCAGTTTGTTATAGTCCCTTTAAATTAAATAATGATATTGATTATAAAATGTTAGGTTTAGATGGTGAACATTGTTTAAAAGATGTTCTTGCTGAATATTTTATTAAACAAAATAATCATTTAAGAAGGTGAGATAGTGGATGATATAAATAAATATAAGTTAGTGGTAATAAGCGGAGAAGATGATGAAGATGGGTTAGTTCGTTATTTTGGCGAAATTTCAGAGTATCAATATCATTTGGCATGTTTAAAAGATTATTTATATACTTATTATAATGATTTGGCTAAGCAAATTGGGGCAGATGATATTCGAAGTAGTGAGGAAATTATTATTTATTTGAATGCTTTAGGAAATATAGTTTATTTGACTTCTCCTGGATATGGTCTTTTATTTATACCTAAAGAAGTTAGTGATAAACAGATTGATTCTTTATATAAGCTTTTTGCCTCTTTTCCTAAGACAGCCATTTATATAGATTATAATTTGGTTAGAAAACATGGTAAGATATTGGCTGAGGAGATTATAAATGCTGATGATAATTTAGAAAACACAGAGCTTTTAGATAGATTTTTTAGCTCTAAACCTTATATTAAGAAGAGGGTGAGATAATGGATAGTTATATGATTGCAATTATAAATGGTCAATATGAAGGAGATATTGACGGAAATATCGATTATGTTGGACGTTTATATTATGAAAATGAAAATGGTTTTTTGGATGAGAACGAAATTGATTTAGATAGATATAGTAATCATGTCGATCATTTATTAAGATATGGCAAAGAGAAGTATCTTGATGAGTCAATATTTAAAAAAATACCTGATAATGTGGAGTTTTGGGTACCGATATTTTTTTTGGGTGTTTTAGATAATATTGTTTATCTTAATGTTTCTACCAAAAAATTTGGTAGACATGGTTGGCTTTTTATGCCTGATGAGGTAAGTGATAAGCAAAAAGAGGCACTTTATAATTTTGCAGGTACACTTTCAAATGTTAGTATTGATTTATTTTATAATTTGAATTTAAATGATGGGTTGGTTGAGTTTCAAGAGTATGATTGTAAAAGGGGTCTTTCTTTTGAAGAGATTTTAGATGATTATTTTGAAATGATTAAAAGAAACAAAAAAAAGCCTAAGTCTTAAGCTTTTTTTAATTGACCATTTTTTAATAGTTTTAGCATTTTAATATTTTGATAGTATGTACCATGGTAGTTTTGGATGCCATTATTTTCAGCCAGTTTTTTTCGGTAGTTATAGGAGCTATTACTACCAATTGACTTTAAGGCATCAACAATTGAACCATAGTGGTAATTTGGCGCTTTTAGAAAAGCAGTCGAAGCTGTTTTTTTTATTGATTGGTTATTTTCTTGGATAGTTTGTTTGTATGTATCTTGAGAAGTAGTATTTAGGGTATTTATAGGGTTTTCTCTAACGCCATTTTCATTTTTAATTTCTAAATGTAGATGTTTTCCATAAGCATTACCGGTATCGCCAATGGTACCAATGGTATCTCCTTTTTGAATCTGGTCTCCTTTATTTACTTTTATACTATTATATTTCATATGGGCGTATAAAGCAGTTTTGCCATTATTTTGTTTTATTTCGACATAGTTACCATAGGTTGCAAGTCCTTTACTTTGATGGTTTGGACCTTTAGTATTATTTACGACAGTTTCAACAGTTCCACTGTCTAGAGCAATAATGTCAGTTTCAATATTGTTGCTTGGTACGATATCGATTGCTTGATGGCTTTGTTTATAATTATTGGTAACAACTTCATTCATGCTTTCTAATACGTGAGTTACTATGATATTCACCTCCTTTCATAGATTAATATACGACGTTAAAAGTCTATTTCCTTCTTTTTTTGCAAACTTTTTAAAAAAATTTGATATAATTAATATATGGTGGTGATAGTAGATGGACTTAAGTACATTAAATGATAGACAGAAAGAGGCTGTTGAATGGCCTGATGGTCCAATACTAGTTTTAGCTGGCGCTGGTAGTGGTAAAACTAGAGTGCTTACTACTAAACTCGCATATTTGGTTAATGAGAAGAAAGTTGATCCTTATAATATATTGGCAATTACATTTACAAATAAAGCGGCTAAAGAGATGAAAGAGAGAGCTTATAAAATGCTTGGGTATGAGGCTTATAATATGCAGATATCTACATTTCACTCTTTAGGTTTACTTTTAATTAGAGAAAATTATGAAAAGTTAGGATTTGAAAAGAATTTTACTATTTTAGATAGTGATGATAGCTTAACGATTATTAAAAAAATATTAAAGGAAATGAATTTAGATCCAAAAATTTATAATCCAAGAGCTATTCGAAATAAGATAAGTAGTGCGAAGAATGAGCTGATGGATTCTAATTATTATAGTAGGTTTGTAAATTCAGAATACGAGGAAATTGTTTTAGAGGTATTTAGAAAATATGAATCTAAGGTTTTAAAGAATAATTCAATGGATTTTGATGATTTGTTATTACTTCCAATAAAGTTATTTAAAAAATATCCTGATATTTTAGAAAAGTATCAAGATAGATTTAGATATATTTTGGTTGACGAGTATCAAGATACTAATGAGGCTCAGTATATTTTAATTAAGATGCTTAGTAAGAAATATGAAAATATTTGTGTTGTCGGTGATTTAGATCAATCTATATATGGTTTTAGAGGGGCTAATTTTAGAAATATTTTAAATTTTGAGAAAGATTATCCAAATGCTAAGGTGGTACCACTTGAGGAAAATTATCGTTCGACTGGTAATATTTTAAATGTAGCGAATGATATTATTAAACATAATAAGCAGCGAAAAGAAAAAAATTTATGGACTAAAAATGAGAATGGTCCTAAAATTAGATATCATAGAGCTTATGATGAGAAGGATGAAGCTAATTATGTAATGGAGGAGATTAATAAGTTAATTATTAATGGCGAGGATAGATCTTCGATTGCTGTTTTATACAGAACTAATGCTCAATCACGTAATATGGAAGAGGCTTTGCTTAGAGAAAATATACCATATAAGGTTGTCGGAAGTTTTTACTTTTATAATCGAAAAGAAATTAAAGATTTAATTAGTTATTTAAAACTTATATATAACTTTAATGATGATGTAAGTTTGATGAGGGTAATTAATGTACCTAAGAGGCAAATTGGACCAAAGACGATAGAAAATTTAGCTAGTAAAGCACTTTCTTCGGGTGTTTCTTTATATGAGGCAATAACGGATGGAAAAGAGTTAGAGTTTAAAAAATTAATAGAGAAGTTAAAAAAAGAAAGTGAGAATGTTTCACTGACGGAACTTGTTGAACTAGTTTTGACAGAGACTGGTATTAGAAAAGAACTTGAGTCTTCAAAGACGATAGATGCGGAAATTAGGCTTGAAAATTTGGAGGAATTTAAATCAATTACGAAGAATTTTGAGGAAAATAATGGTGTTATATCGTTAGAAGAATTTTTGCTTGAGATAAGCTTAGTTTCTGATATGGAGGAACATAAAAATAATAGTGATGTGGTAACTTTGATGACGGTGCATTCGGCTAAGGGTTTGGAGTTTGATCATGTGTTTATTATTGGTTTGGAGGAAGGCTTATTTCCACATTCTAATTCACTTGACAGTCTTGATGATATTGAAGAAGAGAGGCGTCTTTGTTATGTTGCGGTAACTAGGGCTAAAAAGACTTTAACTTTAGTGAATGCGAAAAGGCGAATGCTTTATGGAAATACGAATGCTAATCCACCAAGCCGGTTTATCGAGGAAATTAATGATGAATATTTGGAGAAAGATGCTAATTCAGAAGATAAGGTATTTAATAAAGCTGAGATGATTGATAAAACAGCAACTTATAATGTCGGTGATCACGTTATTCACGATATTTATGGTGAGGGTGTTGTCGTAGCGCTTGGAGGAAGTGTGCTTTCAATTGCGTTTAGTCATCCTTATGGTATAAAGAAGATAATGAAAGGTCATAAAAGTATTAGAAAGGTATAGGTGATTTTATGATACTTGATATAATTGAGTCTATTAATGAGTTTATTGAGCCATTTAAGGCATGGATTGAGGAGAACCATAATAATCCATTTATGTGGGGTGGTTTTGTTCTTATAGGAATTGCTATTTTTGCAATTACTTATAATGCTCTTAATAAGGAACATTAGGAGGAGTGAATTTGAATTATACTTTAGTGGTTATGGCAGCCGGATTAGGAAGTCGGTTTGGTTCTTTGAAACAAATTACTCCTGTTGGACCTAGTGGTGAGTTTATAATTGATTATTCGATTTACGATGCTATTTTGGCTGGTTTTAATAGGGTAGTGTTTATTATTCGCCGTGATTTTTATGAAGAGTTTAAAAATACTATTGGCAAAAGGCTTATTGGTAAGATAGATGTGGAGTATGTTTTTCAAGAACTTTCTGATTTACCTTTAGGTTATGCATGTCCAAAAGAGAGAAGTAAACCGTGGGGAACTGGTGCGGCTATTTATAGTGCTCGCAAGGTTATTGATGGCCCTTTTGCTGTTATTAATGCGGATGATTTTTATGGCCGGGAGGCTTTTCAAATTTTGTTTAAATCAGTTCAAAGTAATGAGAATGTAGTGCTGGGGTTTGATGTTTTAAATACGCTTAGTGCGAATGGTAGTGTGAAGAGAGGCGTTATTTCTTCTTTAGATGGGAAGTTAACAGGTATAAGAGAGTGTCAGATATCTTTTAATAATAATTTGTTACTTGCAAGGCCACTTTCTTTTAAAAATGCTTTTTCATTATCTTTTGACACTTTGGTTTCTATGAATGCTTTTGTGTTTACTTTGGATGTTTTAGATTATATTGTCAGTGGTTTTTCTTCTTTTTTAGATAAAAATATTAAATTGGATAGTGAATATTTACTTCCTGATATTATTAATGAATTAGTTTCTTTAAAAAAAATTAAATTTAATGTTAAAAAGACTAGTTCAAAGTGGCATGGAGTTACCTATAAGGAGGATAGGGACGATATTGTTTTAGCTATTGATAGTTATATTAACAAGGGAATATATCCTAAAAAGTTGTTTTAAGCATGTTTTATTAATAAAGCATGTTTTTTTTTATTCAATTAAATTAAAAATATTGCAGTTTGGTTTATATTTCTTTATAATATGTTATAGGTGAAAATTATGATAGAGAAGAGAATTCAAGAGTTAACAGAGATTATTAATAAGGCTAATCATGATTATTATGTAAATGATAATCCAACGATTACCGATCAAGAATATGATAGATATATGGAAGAGCTTATACGTTTAGAAAAGGCTCATCCAGAGTTTAAGAAGATAGATTCTCCTACACAAAGGGTTGGTAGTGAGGTTATTTCTTCTTTTAATAAAGTTACCCATGAAATTCCGATGCTTTCGCTTGGAGATATTTTTAACGAAGATGAGATTATAGAATTTGATGAGCGAATAAAAAAGACAATTAAGAATCCTAAGTATGTTGCTGAACTTAAAATTGATGGGCTTTCAGTGTCACTTTTATATAAAAATGGGGAACTTGTTAGAGCTGCTACTCGTGGGGATGGAGTTATTGGTGAGGATATTACGCATAATGCGAAGACAATTAAAGACATTCCACTTAGAATAAATAAACCGATTGATATTGAGGTTAGAGGCGAGATATATATGAGTAAGGCTTCTTTTAAGAAGTTAAACGAAGGTGGTGCGGGATTTGCGAATCCACGTAATGCAGCGGCTGGTAGTGTTAGACAATTAGATTCTAAGGTGGCTGCTAGCCGAAATTTATCTTGTTTTATTTATCATTTACCAGACCCTGAGGATTATAATATTTATACGCATTTTGATGCACTTAATTTTATGCATGAACTTGGTTTTGTGGTTAATCCAAACAACAGAAAAATTAATAATATAAAAGAGTTAATGAATTATGTTGATTATTATACTATTGAAAGATCTAATTTGCCTTATGAAATTGATGGTATTGTTATTAAAGTTAATGATTTAGCTGATCAGAAGAAATTGGGTTATACGGCTAGAAGTCCAAAGTGGGCTATTGCATATAAGTTTCCGGCTGAAGAGGTTTTAACTAAGGTTAAAGATATAATATGTACGGTTGGTAGAACTGGACAGGTAACACCTAGTGCAATTTTGGAGCCAGTGCGAGTTATGGGTTCTTTGATTTCAAAAGCTACTTTACATAATGAAGATTATGTTTTGAGTAAGGACATAAGAATTGGAGATATTGTTTCGATTAAGAAAGCTGGCGATGTTATTCCTGAGGTTGTTAAACCAATTATTGAAAGACGAGATGGAACTGAGAAAAAATTTAATATGGTGGATAAGTGTCCAATATGTGGAGAGACGTTATTTAGAAAAGAGGATGAAGCGGCTTATTACTGTATGAATGAACATTGTCCAGCACGTGTTCAGGAGAAGTTAATTCATTTTACTTCTCGTCATGCGATGAATATTATTGGTTTTGGGGATCGAATTATTGAAGATTTTTATAATTTAGGTTATTTAAAAGATGATGGTGATTTTTATCATTTATATGAATATAAAGAGGAACTTAAGGAGCTTGAAGGTTTTGGCGAGAAGAGTATAGATAAGTTACTTGAAAAAATTGAGAAGAGTAAAAATAATTCTTTAGAAAGATTATTGTTTGGGCTTTCTATTCGTCATGTTGGGGTTAAAACGGCGGATATTTTAGCTAGAAATTACAAGAATATTGATAATTTGATGCAGGCTAGTTTTGAAGATTTAGCATGTATTAAAGATGTTGGAAATATTATTGCGAAAAGTGTTTATGAGTTTTTTAAAGATGAGAAGAATATTAATTTGATTAATAAGTTAAAAGATGCTGGAGTAAATATGAGTTATCTTAAAGAAATTAGTTTGGAAGATACTTTATTTACTGGTAAGACTTTTGTATTAACTGGAGCTTTAGATAGGTTTACAAGGGATGAGGCGAAGGCTAGAATAGAACAGTTAGGTGGTTCTGTAAGTTCTAGTGTTAGTAAGAAAACTAGTGTGGTTATTGCTGGATCTGAGGCAGGAAGTAAACTTATGAAAGCCAAGGATTTAGGTATTACTATATGGGACGAAGAGACATTTGTTAATAATTTATCTAAGTATTAAAAGATGTAGGTTAAAATACCTATATTTTTTTTAAAAAAAATTATGTTTTAAATATTTTGTAAAATTTTAGCACTCATATATTGACTGTGCTAGCATATAATGTTATAATGAAATAGCAATCAGATAAATAGAGTGCTAAAAGAGGTGATGAGATGCTAACAAAAAGGCAGGAGGAACTTTTAAAATTAATTGTTGAAAATTATATTAAAACAGCGACTCCAGTTAGTTCGAAAGCTTTATGCAAAAAAATGAAGTGTTCGAGTGCGACTATTAGAAATGAGATGGCAGCTTTGGAGAATCTCTCACTTCTACAAAAAACGCATATTTCATCTGGTAGAATTCCAAGTGATATGGGATATAGATATTATGTCGATAATATTATGGTTCCTAAGGAGTTAAATGGCGAAGATATGCTTAAATTAAAGCAGATATTTTCAAATAACGCTTTGGTGCTTTCAGATGCAATTGCAAAAAGTATGGAAATTGTTTCAGAGCTTACGCATTACACAGCAGTAGTTTTAGGACATTCTTCTAGTGATAATAAAATTGCAAAAGTTGAGGTAGTGCCAATTGATGATAATAAAATGATTGCTATTGTTATCACTGATAAAGGGCATGTGGAAAACCGTAATGTAGTTATTGAGGGTAATGTTAGTAAAGCGGAAGTAAAGCAGGCTACTGATATTATTAGTAAGTTAATTGTTGGTGTACCGCTTGATGAGGTTAGTTCTGTTTTAGAGTTTGAAGTAAAACCAATAATTACAAGATATGTGAAAGAGCATGATGCACTTTACAATGCATTTTATAATGCGTTTAGTGATTTTACAAGTAAGCCACATATTAAAATGAGTGGTACTAATAATTTACTTATGGAGCCAGAATTTGATGATGCTAGCAAGATAAGAAATTTACTTAATAAGTTTGAGGATAAGGAACTTATTAAGAGTATTAAAGCTGACGATGATGAAATTAAGGTTTACATTGGCAGTGAATCTAAGGTTGATGATGATGTATCGATTATTAAGACTAGTTTTTACAAAGATGGCACAGAGGGAACAATTGCTTTGATTGGTCCAAAACGTATGGAATATGGCCGTGCGGAAGCATTACTTAATTACATTAAGGAAAATATAGGTAGGTGATTAATAAGTGGATAAAGAAGAAAAATATGAAAAGCATGAACATGAAAAACATTATGACAAACATGGTAAACATCATGATAAGCATGATAAAAAATGTGAATGCCATGATAAAGAGTGCAAATGTCATGATAAGGATGAAAAATGTGAATGCCATGATAAAGAGTGTAAATGTCATGATAAGGATAAAAAACGTGAATGCCATGATGATAAGAAGTTAGAAGAAGCTAACAAAAAAATAAAAGAATTAGAAGAAGAGGTATTAAAAGCAAAGGCTGACAATATTAACTATAGAAAAAGAAAAGATGAAGAAGTTAGTAAGATGTTAGAGTTTGCAAATGAAGATATTGTGAAAGATATTTTACCTTCGATTGATAATTTTGAAAGGGCAATTAATTTAGATGATGATAATTTAGGTGATGAACTTTCAAAATTCTTGGCAGGTTTTAAAATGATTTATTGTCATTTGGTAGAGGTATTAGAAAAATACGATGTTAAAGCTATCGATGACAAAGGTAAAGCATTTGACCCTAAACTTCATCAAGCTGTACTTACAGAGAAAGTTAGTGGTATAGAACCTGGTATGGTAGTAGAGGTTATGCAGAAGGGTTATATGCTTAAAGATAAAGTTATTAGACCGGCTATGGTCAAAGTTAGTGAATAAAGAAAGGAATGATTATATATGAGTAAAACTATAGGTATTGATTTAGGTACAACTAACAGCTGCGTTGCTGTATATGAAGGCGGTGAAGCTAAGGTTATTGCAAATCCAGAAGGATCTCGTACAACTCCATCTGTTGTTGCATTTAAAAATGGAGAGATTATCGTTGGTCAAGCAGCTAAAAACCAAATGGTAACTAATCCTGATACAATTGCTTCTATTAAGAGATTAATGGGAACTAGTAAAAAGGTTAAAGCTAATGGCAAGGAGTATACTCCAGAAGAGATTAGTGCGATGATTTTGGGAGATTTGAAAAAAACAGCTGAGGCTTATTTGGGTGAGACTGTTAAGAAAGCTGTTATTACTGTTCCGGCATATTTTAATGATGCACAAAGACAAGCTACTAAGAATGCTGGTAAGATTGCTGGTTTAGAGGTTGAAAGAATTATCAATGAACCAACAGCGGCTGCACTTGCTTATGGTATGGATAAGCAAGATAAGACTGAACAAATTTTAGTTTACGATTTAGGTGGAGGAACATTTGATGTTTCTATTCTAGAAATCGGAGACGGTGTATTTGAGGTTAAATCTACTAGTGGTAATAACCATTTAGGTGGAGATGATTATGACCAAAAAATTATCGATTATTTAGTTTCTGAATTTAAGAAATCTAATAGTATTGATTTATCTAAAGATAAAATGGCTATGCAAAGATTAAAAGATGCTGCTGAGAAGGCTAAGAAAGATTTAAGTGGTATGACGACTACTAATATTTCTTTACCATTTA
>CALVRS010000007.1 GCA_944358725.1 uncultured Bacilli bacterium | reverse complement strand
AAACTATAATTAACCGTTCCAATAAAAAGTAATTTTTCCTCAATAACCCTCTTCCCAGCATCTAAATATATACAGTAAACTTGCTCCTGAAACTTATCAACCTTTGTCTTATAATACTCAAAAACCTTTAAAGAACTATTTAACCTAACACCTTTTAAAGTAGCTATCTTTCTGTTCATTCTCCGGCATATCTCATTTAAAGCAACTAAAGTTGTCGCCTTCGCCTCACCTATTCCTTTAATATTTTTAATCTCATGATAACCAATATTTTTCAAATTTTCAAAGCCACCAAAAACACTTAAAATATAAGCCGAAAGCTCCTTAGCCGACATACCTTTAATACCCGTTTTAAGTATAATAGCCAAAAGCTCCTCATCACTTAAACTATCCGCCCCTAAATTAATAAGTCTCTCTCTTGGCCTTTGTAAAATTGGAATTTCCTTTATCTTAACACTCATTTCACAAGCTCCTCATATTTAGCTAAAACTTGATTACAAATAGTTCCAATCGCCTCCGCACTATCTGTCTGACGAAGAAGCTCATCATACTGACTTAAAACATTAATAAACTCACTATTATCTGTAATTTTTTCTTTTAAAAAAGTATCATATCCAATTTTCTTATAATAATTTTGAATTTTCAAAGCATTATCTTTACTCACCGTAATACCAATAAAAGCATAATACTTATTATCACTAACATCATAAATATAATGTTCAAAATCCTTCATACCTTCCTGCATACTCTCCATATCACTATAAACACCTCTTTGAATATAAAATAAAATTTCCGCCTCCTTTGAAACCGCTAAAGACGGCATGTCCTCATACTGCCTAATAATAAAATAAGCCATAAAAACACCAATTACTAAAGATACCGTTACTGGAAATAAATATTTTTTCATTATATCACCACCATAATTTTAAAATAAAAAAGACTCTTTTTTTGTCAGCAAAAGTCGCCTCTATAATATATATACAACATTTATTCGAAATTTCCTTTTTATTTTCAAAAAAAATTGCTATAATTGTTTTAAGGTGAAAATATGGGATATAAAATAGATAAAAATAAATCAAAAAAAATAAATAAATTAAATAAAATTTTAATAGCTGGTGGCCTAGCCATAGCTCTATCAGGTCAAGGATACTTTGCCATCAACATGTTTAGCCAGTTAGAAGGAATTAAACAAAATGATACCATCATCGAAAAAGTAATAGTTCAAGATAAAGAAAACACCTTAAAAAATGATATACAAATGGAACAAACCGTAGAGCCAGAATATACACCAAAATATGATATAAATGCCTTACAAGCAGAATATCCAAATGCTTGGGGTATTATAGAAAAACCAAATGGCAATGCCTTTCCTATAGCCATAACTAACTCAGATGAAGAAGAAAATTACTATCTCAAACACACATTAGATGGCACTTATAGTACATCTGGTTGCCTTTTTTTAGATAGTCAAAATGATAAAAACATGCAAAATCAAGTAAGTCGTATCTGGGGACATAACCTACTAGCTGAAAACATGTTTGGCGACCTAACAGAATATCAAAACCAAGGCCAAACATTCTATGATCAAAATAAAACTTACACCCTTTATACTAAAAATGGTGTTTATAAATTAGAAGTCTTCGCAGCCTTAGAAGAAGATGGTACCCTTCAAGAATTTGATTATCAAAATCAAGAAGACTTTTTAAAAGACATGCAAAATAATAAAAATAGTTCTAACTTTATCTCAGATGTAAATCTTGAACCAGAAAATAAAATTATTGTCCTAGCCTGTTGCACAGACCGTGGTAGTGCCATATCTGGAAATAATAGATTCTTTGTCTATACCAAAGTAACACCAGTATATGAATATAACTTAAATAATACAAAAACACTATAAAAATTAAAAAAGAACTTTATTTCAAAAGTTCTTTTAATAATTACCTCTTTTTCTTAAAAATGCAGGAATAACTGTATCTTCATCATCTAATCCAGCAATAGGAATTATATCTTCATCTTCTTTTTCTTTACTCTCATCAAAACCAGTTGCAATAACCGTTACAATAAGTTCATCAGTAAAATTCTCATTAATAACCGCACCAAATATTGTATTAATATCTGTGTTAGCTGATTTTCTAATAGCTTCAACAGCTTCTTCAACTTCAAATAAAGTTAAATTAGGGCCACCTGTAACATTGATAATTGCATCAGTCGCACCATCAATACTAGTTTCTAAAAGTGGACTCAAAACCGCTTGATTAGCCGCTTCAACAGCTCTATCTTCGCCAACACCAGCTCCAATACCAATCAAAGCATTTCCACGTTTCTCCATAACAGTCTTAACATCTGCAAAATCAAGATTAATAAGTCCTGGACAAGCAATCAAATCAGAAATAGATTGTACACCTCTTCTAAGGACATTATCAACTTCCTTAAATGAATCTAAAAGCGGTGTAGATTTATCGATAATCTCTCTTAATCTGTCATTTGGTACCACAATTAAAGTATCGACATGTTTCTTTAACTCTTCAATACCAGCTAAAGCTTGTTCCATTCTCTTTTTACCTTCAAAAGAAAATGGTTTAGTTACAATACCTATTGTCAAAGCACCAGAATTTTGAGCAATATCAGCAATAACAGGAGCAGCACCTGTACCAGTTCCACCACCCATACCACAAGTAATGAAAACCATATCCGCACCTTTCAAAGCTTCTTCAAGTTCGCTTTTAGACTCCAAAGCTGCTTCCTTACCTATTTGTGGATTAGCACCCGCACCAAGACCATGTGTAAGTTCAACTCCAATTTGAATTTTATGTTCAGCTAAAGAATTATTAAGAACTTGAGAATCCGTATTAGCTACTATAAATTCTACCCCTTCTACTGATTCAGTCATTCGGTTAACAGCATTACAGCCACCGCCACCGACACCTATTACTTTTATTTTTGCAAGTTGGTCCATTTCAATTCCCATCATATCAAATTCCTCCTATTCGCCAAAAAAGTAACCAAATACCTTTCCTAGCATCGTATCATCGTTAGAATTACTTGGTGAAGAAATCTCATCCATATCATCTTCACTAAGCATAGAATAATTCATTCCTTTTAATTTAAGAGTATTTAGAAAATAAATAATATTTCCGATAACTGTACTATATTTATTATTTCTAACTCCTACTAATTTAACGGCCCCTTTACTAGCGTTTGGTATAACCTCCCGCATAGAATATTCAAAATCAAGCATATTGCTTGCACCACCAGTTATTATTATATACTGAATCGGTTTATTTGTTAAGTCTTTTAGCTCATTTTTTGCTAAAGTAAGAATTTCGTTAATTCGGCTTGCAGCAATTTCTGATGCCGCATGCTGATTAATTTTAATCTTTACGTTGTCTTTATTAACTGTTTCATAAAAATCGGTATTACTTGCTCCTCTAACATGTGCTAAAGCAAAATTTTCTTTAATATTTCTTGCCTCTTTTAAATCTATTTTATACATATAAGCTAAATCACGGTCAATATCTAAACCACCCGCACCAATTATTTTAGTACTAACTGGAATACATTTATTGTATAAAGATACCGTCGTAATTTCTGCACCAATATTTATAATCGCACTTATATTTTTCTCCAAATTTTCCGTCCTAAAACAGTTAATATCGCCTATGCTAGAAGTCGAAATATCGACAATTTCAACGCCTAAACTCTCAAGAATACTCGCAACAGAGTAAACATTTTTCTTAGGAGTTGTTACCATCATCGCTCTTCCCATAAGCTTTTTGCCTGGAAAACCCTTAGGATCTTTCATAACCGTTTTACCATTAATTTTAAAATCAATCGGTACAACCGTTACAAACTCCTCATTAGGCATTAAATTAGATCTAATCCCCTCTTTATAAGAATGTATCATATCGCTCGCACTAATCAAATCACCACGAATATCTGTCTCACCTTTAATTAATTTATACTCTGCCATATGATTTGGAACATTAGCAATTATTTTCTTAATCTTCACTCCAAGCATATCTTCGATAGACCTCAAAGCCAAAGAAATTGACTTCTTAGCAAGCTCAGGTTCGACAATCAAACCTTTTTTTACCCCCCGCGAAGGAACACTAGTTGCCGCAAGTAAATTCAAATGATTTTGATAAAGTTCACAAACAGCAAGTTTGATAGCGTCACTGCCAATATCAATACTCGCATAAACGTGCTTCATAGCATCAATCCTCCTACGGTCTATCATTAATTATACTATAATTTTACCCTACTTAAAAGAAAATGTAAACCCAAATTCCTTGTTTTATCAAAATAATTACCCTTTTACCTCAAAATATTCGCCAGAATCTAAATATAAAATTCCCTTTTTGTTATCAAATTCCTTAATAATATCCAAATAACTATCAATTTTTTCAAAATCATTAAGCGTTAAATAAACCTGATTACCATCATTCATTGTTAGAAAAAATCTACCACTATCAACCTCATTCGGATCATACTTTATCTCTGAAATACGTCTCACAATATCATAATTAATCTCACTCATTGCCTTCAAAAATTTTGAATAAACCTTATCAGGTACATAATTAATAACCGTCGGAACCGGAAAATTGTCTAAACTCTCACTTTTATCTGCTAAAATAGTTCGCGAAGCCGGTAAATAATAAAATAGTGGTAAATTTTCAGAAACCTCAATAACAACTTTTGTCAAACTAGGTCTTGAAACATTAACTTCCCTAATATACTCATCCTTCTCTAAAGTCCTTTCAATCTTATTAGATAAAGTTTTTAAACTACTAGGATAATCAGCCAACCCAGCTTTTTCAATAATCTCCCAGTCACTATAAAGAGTATTTCCTTTAATCACAATATTATTAATTCGAACATCCGTTAAAAAAGCTAATCCAAGCAAAATAGCCACAATAAAAATCAAAACAAAAAATACATTTTTAACCTTGAGTTTTCTTTTTTTCTTTACCTTTTTAGCCATTAAACCACCTTTTTATTCTATAATTTCTTGCTCTAACTTTAATAAAATACCACTTTTATCATAAACCTTTTTTCTAACCAAATCAATTAAACTAATCACATCTTCACCCGTTGCCTTACCTACATTAACAATAAAATTGGCATGTTTAAAAGAAACCATCGCATCACCAACTCTAGTACCTTTAAGACCAGCATCTTCAATTAACTTTCCTGCAGAAACGGAAGAAGGATTGCGAAAAACCGAACCAGCTGACGGATACTCAAGCGGTTGCTTTTCCTTACGAATCTTTGTATTTTGTAAAATTTCTTTCTTTATCAAATCAGCATTACCTTTTTTAAGCTTTAAATAAGCTTCTAAACAAATATAATTTTTACTTTTTAAAATAGAATTTCGGTAACCTAATTTTAAATCAGCTAAAGAAAGATAAACCAACTTATAGTCACTATCTAAAACCAAAACCTTCTCTAAAACACATGACATATCTTTACCATAAGCCCCTGCATTTTGATAAATAGCTCCGCCAACAGTCCCTGGAATGCCATAAGCAAACTCTAAACCACTAAGGCCCCTTTTTGCACAATTCAAAGAAAGCTGTGTCAAACTATATCCAGCACCGACTTTAACATACTCATCATCAATATCTAGTTTATCAAAATTTTTAAGACTAATCAAAACCCCGTCATATTTAGAACTAATAATTAAATTAGAACCATTACCAATAATCTTATACTTATCTAAACTTTGCAACAACTCCGTAAGCTCTAAAACATTATCCGGAAAATATACCGTCTTCACATGACCAGAAAGCTTATAAGTTGTAAAATCTTTAATTGACGCATTATCTATCTTTTTCATTAACTATCTTCCTCAAATTTTCATATATCAAAGATGCACTATCCTTAACCTGCATACGCTCTAAATTACTTTTAAATAAATTAAGCTGTTTATTATCGTTTATAATTTCATTAACTTTTGAAAAAAGTGCACCCTCCTTAAGTTCGCCCTCCTCAATCATCAAAGCCGCCTTATTATTAACCAAATCTAAAGCATTCACATATTGATGATTATTAGCCACATAAGGAGATGGAATTAAAATACTTGGGACCTTTAAAGCAATAATCTCACTTAAAGTCGATGCGCCAGCCCTCGACACCATCAAATCCGTCTTTTTCATTACCTTCGTAAGACCTTCATAAAAAGGTATTACCTTCACATTTTTAGGATATTTGTATTTCATAACCTCATCATATGAAGCCTTACCTGTAACAAATAAAACCTCATAATCAGCGCCTTCAAACTTCAAAAGCTCTTTTTCTAAATACTTGCTAACCCGTGAAGCTCCTAAAGACCCCATTACAATTAATACCAATTTCTTAAAATCAGATAATCCCAAACTGGACTTAACTAAACTAGGCACAGCCAAAGCATCCTCACTGCAAGGATTACCCGTCAAAATAGCTTTACCAGAAGGAAAATACTTTAAAGAACTCTCAAAAGAAACTCCCACTAAATCACAGTATTTACTCAAAAACTTATTTGACTTTCCAGGTAGTGAATTTTGCTCATGTAAAAACGTTTTAACTCCAAGTTTATGAGCGCTCATAATAACTGGTACCGTCACATATCCACCAACTCCAATTACAATATCCGGTTTAAATGAACTTATAATCTTCTTAGAATCTTTAAAAGCTTTAAATAAACATTTAACCGTTCGCAAATTTTTAAATATATGCTTACTAAAACCATACATTTCAATCGCCTTGTAAGCAATACCTTTAGCAGGCACAATATCCTTCTCCATTCTATTATGCGTACCTATATATAAAAATTCACTATCAGGCTCTTTTTCCTTAATCTTATTAATAATTGCTAAAGCAGGATAAATATGGCCACCTGTACTACCCGCACTAATTATCCCTCGCATAAATTCACTTCCTTAAAATAATTATATCATAATTATATGTTTTAATAATTAAAATTTATCATCTTTGATATTACTTATCAAACTAGCCCTATAAACATTTAAATGACATAATATCATAGAAATAAATATAAGTATAAAACTAAAAACAAAACTAAAAATAAATACCCCATAATCAATTACCTTAAAAGATAAATCAAAAAATAAAGAAAAATTCTCATATAAATACTTACTTATAATTAAAATAAAAGGGAAAGCAAAAAATACACCTTTAAAACTTATAAATAAACTTTCTAAACAAAGACAAAAATTCATCTTTAAATTAGTAAAACCTAAACTCTTTAAAGTCGCAAATTCTCTTTTTCTAAATAAAATATTCGCACTAGTCACATTAAAAATAGATAAAATTAAAATCAAACAAATAATAAAAGTAAAAAACATCATAAATAATCTCACAACTAAAATAACATTATTTATAAACTCATATCCTTTTTTAACATTAATGTAGCTTAAAGATTTTAAATCATTTTTCAAAGCATAATCAGAAATAAGTTTATCAAGTCCTTTTTTATCCGTCTTTATAAAAGCTCTTCCCTCAAACTTAGGACACACTAAATTAAAATCATCATTATTCAAATTAAGTACATAATTTCCCTCTAAAAGCATATTTTCAAAACCAAAAGGCACCTTCTCCGTTAAACTAATCTTCAAATTTTGACCCAAAACAGAAATATTATTTAAACCATTAAAAGGTCTATAAGAAGATAAAAACATCTTGTCATCCTTTAAAACAGTATCAAAAACCTTGTTTATAATCTCACCCTTACCCAAATTAGTAATAAATAAATTACTCGTCTTTTGATAATTTTTATTATAATATTTTGATAAAATAGCCGTCTTTTGCTCACATGTCTTAAACACACTTACCTTCTTAGCCTCTAAAAAATTACTAACATCTTTTAATTTACTATAATCTTCCTCATCACTTATCAGTGCCACATCATAATTAGGAAGATGAACAAACTTATCAAAAACATCAGACATATAATGAGAAAAAATCATTAAACTATTTAAAACTAAACATAAAATAAATATCGATATAATAAGGCCCAAATACTTTCTTTCACTTCTTTTATAATTAACTAAAGCATAACTAAAAATATTAAAATGTTTTAAAGAAAAAAAATTACATTTATCTTTAATAACTCCAAGCACCTTATAACCTCTAATTTTAAAAAGTGGTATCAAAGAAGAAAAAAGCACCAAAATCATTATAAAAAATAAAGATAAAAACATAAAAGGAAAATAAATAAAAAATTCTAACTTTCCATTTAAAAACTCATATAAAAATTTATTTAAAAAAAATATAATAAATTGATTTAAAATCAAACTTAAAACAAAACCCGCAATAATTCCTATTAAAGCGCAAAAAATCTCCTCTATAAAAAAAATACTTCCCACCTGACCCTTGTTAGCGCCCGATGCTAAAAGTAAAAAAATATCATTTTTCTTTTTCGTAAAACCAATTAAAAAACTGTTATATATAATAAAAAAAACTGCTAATGATAATATAAATAAAATACCTATAATCAAACTTTTAAAAAGTTCTAAATAATTATTATCTCCAATTCCATATAAAGAAAGTAACTTATTATTATAATAAATCTCATCACACGAATTTACATGACATAACTTTTCCGTATTTTCATAAGTCTTTAAAATATCATCATACTTTATATAACTAATCCCATCTTTTTCCTTTAAAAAAATAACATTATCATCGCGTAAAATCTCACCCTTAATCTTAACATGATAATCATTTTCTAAAAGAGCCTTATCTATTAAATATTCTCTAAAAGAAGAAAATAAAATACTAACACTAAAAAGCAATAAACTAGCCAAAGCAATTCCTAATATAATTGTGAAACTTTGCTTCTTATTATATTTAAAATACTTAAAACTTATTTTTAACATTAAAATCGTCCTTTATAATCTTGCCATCACACATAGTAATCACTCGGCTCGCTTTTCTAGCTAAACTCATATCATGCGTAACCATAATAACTGTCTGCTTATACTTTTTATTATAAAACTCAATTAACTTCATAATATGCCG
>CALVRS010000006.1 GCA_944358725.1 uncultured Bacilli bacterium | reverse complement strand
GATGGATGATTTATATATATCTTCCAAGCTCACACGTGGGAGTTCGGGACACAAAAAAAAATCTATCTTTCGATAGATTTATATATCAAACTCGGTAATTATTCCGAGCAGATTCCTCAATGGAGCGGATGAGGAGAATCGAACTCCCGTAATCAGCTTGGAAGGCTGGGGTTCTACCATTGAACTACATCCGCAATTAGTAGACAATATAAATTATACTATATTTTAAATATTTGTCAATAGAGGCGTGAATTTTTTAATTTTTTTTCAAAAAAAGTAGGTTTTTATGTACCTACTTTGAAAACAATATTTTTTCAGATTTATACTGTTTTATTATATAATTTAGTACTATTGCAATATAGATAAAGCTTGAGATTATCATTATTACAATATTTAGATAATTTATATTACCCGCATTGATATCAGTAAAAATTAATGAATAATTTAAAAATGGAATGGCTGATAATAATGGTGTTGTATTTACACTAATCATGAAAGCTATCATACCAGGAAATAAAGATATAAAAGTTAATGGTGTTAAAGCACTTTGTGCTTCTTTAAATGTTTTACATGTACTTGCAATAGATATACACAATCCACTTATGAAGAAAGAATATACGACTATGATAATGAAGGCAATTATCATGGTTATTGGAGTAAACATAATGTTTAAACCCTCATAGATTGAAAATGTATTTTGAGCAATAATTAAAGATATTATAGCTAAAATAAAACTAATGATACCTGTAATAATAGAAGAAATAGTTACAGATAAGAATTTACCTAAAATTATATCTTTACTTTTTATTGGAAATGTTAATAAGGTTTCTAATGTTCCTCTTTCTTTTTCGCCTGCTGTTGTATCAGTAGCAGGATAAGTTGCGGATACAGTTATGGCCATTATGACAAACAAAAATGCATAGTTTTTAATAAAATCAGCAAAATAGTTATCTTGTTCGATTAATTTTTCTTCAATAGTTATTATATTTAGAACATTACTTGCATCAATATTGTTTTGAGTTAAATAATTTTGCTGCAGATAAGTTTTATATGAGTTATAGTACTGTTCGACTAAACTTTTGGCATATACGCTATTATCAGATGAGTCAATATTTAAAGTGTAAGTGTTTGCATTTTTGGTAACATATAAATTAATTTCACCGTTTTTATATTTTTCTTTTAAGTTTTTTTCACTATCTTCAGTTATTTCGATATTCATTTTTTTAGCTAATGATTTTTCCTCTGGAGATAGATTATAAGCAAAGCCTATTTTATTATATTCTTTGATATCCCTTTCAGACTGCATTTCAAAAAGAGCAGACATACCAAGCATTATTAAAGGAATAAATATTGGTATTATAAGCATCATTGAAAGTGATTTTTTATCTCTAAACATTTCTCTTAATTCTTTTTTCAAAATATTCCAAAGGTTACTTTTCATTTTCTATTCCCCCTATCATTTGAAAAAAAGCATCTCTTAGGTTTGAAGTTTTAGTTATTTTTTTTAATTCAGTAGGTGTTCCTGAATTAATTATAATTCCTTTGTTAATCATTATAACGCGGTCACAGATGTTTTCGGCTTCTTCCATATAATGTGTTGAATATATAATTGTTTTTCCTTTAGATTTTTCATTTTTTATAAAGTCTAAGATTATTTGACTAGAGATAATATCTAAGCCAGTAGTTGCTTCGTCTAAAATATAATATTTTGGATCATGGATTAGACATCTTGCAATATTTACTCTTTGGGTTTGACCGGTTGATAAATTTCCTATTTTGTTATAAAGAAAATTTTGCATGTTTAAAATAGCGGAAATTTCTTTTATTTTCTTTTCTATTACATCTTCTTTCATATCATATATTTCGCCACACATCTTTAGTAATTCATAAGTTGATAAAGTGTCATATAGTTTTGTATTTCCAGACAAATAAGCAATATTTTTTTTGATTTCTATTTCATTGTTTTTATAGTTTAGTCCATCAAATTCAATAGTACCACTATTTGGTTCTAATATACCAGCAAGCATTCTAAGTAATGTTGTTTTTCCTGCTCCATTAGGCCCTAATATACCAATAATTTCGCCATCATTTGCTTCAAAGGTAATGTTTTTATCAGCATAAAATTCTTCTTTTTTATTTTTTTCAAGTTTAATGAATTTTTTTGTTAATTTATTTGCTTTTAACATATATATAACCCTCCTTTAGCATTTTACCATATGTTGTTAGCTAATTACTAGTAAAATATTTTAAAAGTGTAAAATACTATAATGAAATTTGGTATGGATTTGACTGTGTGCCATCTCCACCTGTGATTTGGACTTCTGATGAGAGATAAAGGGCCGGACGAACTGCAGCATGACTACCAACGATACCGCTAAAGTGAACACTAAAAGCTTGAATGTTGCCATTTGAACTACCTGCAAACGAATGGCTAGAATATCCACCGGCGATTACTCCTGAGATGTTAGCGGCTCCTTTGGATGATAAGATTTTTGATAATCCTTCTTATGGCACTGTCATGTATGCTAAAAATTTTAAAACAGATGTCGAAAACAGTTATTTTATATCATGTGCAAGCAAACTTATTAGAAGCAATCATCCTTTAGCTTACAAGAGAAATGCATTTATTTCTGCTGGTAATTTTTTTACTTTTAGTAAAGCTCATAAAGAGGTCAGATATGATAAAAATATGTATTTTTATGGCGATGAATTACCTATGAGCATTAGATTATACACTTACGGATGGAATGTTTATAATCCCGGCGAGAGTTTTATTTATCATTTATATAAAACATCAAAGGGTTTATTTCCTGGGTTAAAAAGTGGAACAATGAGTAATGAAAACAATAGATTTAAAGCGTTATTAGGACTTTCAGAAAATGATATTATTCCTAAGGAATATGGCTTTGGTAATGTTAGAAGTTTTAAAGATTATGAAGAGACTTTCGGAATAAATTTTAAAGATAGGATTTTATCTGAAAAGGCAAAATCTGGTAATTTTGAAAATATAAAGTTTTAATAAAAACACTATCTGAATATAATTAGATGGTGATTTTTTATGAATATTATTGATTATAAGTTTAACAAGTTGACTTTAGACATTAAAGAAAATAGCGAATTAGATATTTTTTATCATATTAAAGAGAAATTTTTACTTTTAAATGATGCGACAAAAAAATCTTGCGAGGATTTTTTTAATCAATTTTTATATTGGGGTAAATTGGATATTAAAAA
Source organism: uncultured Bacilli bacterium (assembly GCA_944358725.1). Taxonomy (GTDB): domain Bacteria; phylum Bacillota_I; class Bacilli_A; order RF39; family UBA660; genus Coprosoma. Next base: position 7,215 of record CALVRS010000006.1, on the reverse strand, counting down.
TAAGGAATATGAGTTTTTTAAACTTAAAGCTAAAGTTTTAAAGAATCATATTGAAGATTTTATTTGGCTTTATGACAGTTTAATGGACTATCAATCGAAAACTATATTACTTGCTATTTTAGATAATTTTTATAACTGGAGTTTTAATTATTTAAATAAATCCATTCAAAATTTATATGACGATTATTTTGATTTAGATTTGATTAGTTCATGCAAAGATGAGGTTTTAGTTGATTTAGGTGCTTATACTGGAGATAGTGTGCTTTCTTTTATAAAAAATTATGGTGAAGGTTGTTATAAGCGAATATACTGCTATGAAATTAATAAAAAAAATTTTGAATTTCTAAATAATAATCTTGGAAAACTAAATAATATTATTTTAAATTTAAAGGGTGTTACAGACAAAAATGGAGATATGTTTTTAAAGGAAAATGGAACGCTTTCTTCTTCTAAAGTGGATTTTACTGGTGACATTCCTATTAAGACAGTTAAATTGGATGATGATATTACAGAAAAAATTACGATGATTAAAAGTGACATTGAGGGGGCTGAAGTTGCTGCTTTAAAAGGTGCTCAGGAACATATTAAAAATGATCATCCTAAACTTTTAATTTCTATTTATCATAGTAATGATGATATATGGCAAATTCCTAGAATGATTAAGGAGATGGATAGTAGTTACAAATTTTATTTAAGGTATCATGGAGGTAGTATTTATCCAACAGAAATTACTTTGATTGCACTTTAAAAGCTTACGTTTTTTTTGCGTAAGCTTTATTCGATTGATTTTAAGGATTCAATCATATTGATTTTTTTTAGTTTAAAGTATGTTATTAGCTGCATGATTAAGGCAAATAGCAAAGTAAGTAAACTTGGGTAGACGAAGCTTAAAGGTTTGATTGTTTTTAAAAACATCATATCGTCTCCTTCAATAAAACCAGTTATTATTTGATGAAGCGGAACAGCAATTATTAGGCCTATTATTATACCAAATATAACGATGACTAATGTTTCACGGTATATATATTCATTAGATTCTCTTCCAGTAAAGCCTAATACTTTTAAGGTGGCTATTTCTCTTTCTCGTTCAGATATATTTATGGATGTTAGATTATATAGTACAGTTAAGGCAAGAAGTGATGAGACAACTACTATTAATATTACAATATTATTTAAACCTTTTATTTCTTTATTAGCACTTTCTTTTAAATCTTCTGAGAAGTTAATGGTCATAACAAGGTCGGTGTTTAGTATATCTTTAGCTTTTGTAGTTTTATTATTATTTGCCGCAATCATATTATAAGTAATATCTTCGTTAAAGATTTGTTTATATAGTTTTTTTGAAATATAGATATAATTACTAATGTAGTTTTCAGCGATGCCAGATATTTTTACTGTTTTTTCTTCTCCAGAGATATTTTGAATTTTAATGTTATCCCCTACTTCTAGGTTTAGTTTATCGGCTATTTTTGGAGTGATAATAACCCCATTATCATTTAATTTAAGTTTATTTTTAGTTTTATTATCTAAAAGGTTAAAGTGCCGAGTAAATTTTTTACCTGTTTCTTCTGGGACAACCATATATACTGAAAGTGAGTCATCTTGACCATATTCTAAGTTATAGGAATACTGATTAAAAAGTAATGGATTATCTATCATATTTTGAAGTTTTTCGATTTTGCCTTCATTTACATTGTTATTTAAAACTAACATGTTATCATATTTGAATATTTCTCCATATTGTTTATCGCCTACTCCATTGACGCTATCTTTTAAGGCAAAGCCTAAGAAAATTAAAGCTGTACATCCGGCTGATCCAATTAAGGTCATGAAAACTCTTTTTTTATAGCGAAAGATATTTCTTGTTGTAATTTTTGAAGAGAATGACAATCTAGACCAAAGAAATTTAATTTTTTCAAGGAATATTGATTTACCACTTTTAGGGCTTGCAGGTCTTAGCAAAGCAGCAGGTTTTTGTTTTAAGGCTTTATGAGCATTATAGATAGTAACGATTGTCATTAAGGCGATGGCTAAGGCAAAGCAGGCTATAAATAGGTTTACATCAAAATAATATTCTAATGGTGGGATTCTAAACTGAAATATATTATAGACTAATGGTGGAATAAATATTGTTCCTATTATATAACCTATAAGGGCTCCTATGATGGTTCCTGATAGAACATAGCACAAATAGTTTAAGATAATTCTTTTGTTTGATATACCGAGTGATGAGAATGTTCCCATTTCTGTACGTTCTTCACTAATCATTCTAGTCATGGTATTTGAAGTCATAAGAAAGACGATTGATACGAATATTAATGGTATAATTGTAGCAATAGTGGTAACCTGAAAGTATTGATTTTCTAAAGTACTATAACCTGTTACTTCGGTGTTCCGATTAGTAATATACCATTTTGAAGTTATTTTTTGAGTAGTATTTAGCATATTTGGGTTTAACTGAGCTGTTTGTATTAGATTTTTGGTTACTTCTTCTAGTCTAGCTTCTTCTCTTTCTTTTTGAATATTTTCAATTTCGTCTGTTAGTTTATCTAAAAATTCATCATAGGCTTTAGTATATGGGACTTCGTCTGTTTTTTTATCTCCTAATATATATATTTCAGTATAGGTGTCTTCATTGAATGTTTCTTTTGGCACATAAATATATGAATAAAGTTTACCTGTTCCGATATTAGTATATCCGTAGTTTGTACCGGTATATAATGGCGATATAATGGTGCCAACAACTTTAAGTTCAGTTTGATTTAAAGGATTTTCTTCAGAGGTTATTTTGATGGTGTCTCCTACTTTATAGAAGGCACTATCGGCAAGACATTCGTTATTTTTATTTGGTTTTCGGCCATTTTCTAATTTATATTTATTTATTTTATCTGTTATTGCATGGACTTTGATGGCATCTTCGCCAGTTAAAACATAGGCTGTATAAGTACCTTCTACTTCTTTGACATTTTTTAATTTTTTTATAGCATTTATATCATCTTTAGTAAGACCTAGAGTGCTTCTTACGGTTAGATCCATTAAATTTGTTTCATTATAATAGTCATTTTGCAAGTTTTTAATACTTGGCACTGAGCTTTGAATTCCAGCATAAAAACCAACACCAATTAATATTATTATGAGAAGAGAAAAGTATCTTCCGAAGGAGTGCTTTAATTTTCTGATGGTATTTTTTAAAAGCATTTTATCACCACACTATTTCTTTTGGATCTTTTGGATTTTCATTTATTTGAACATCGGTTACGGTACCATTTTTAATTTTTATTACTTTATTTGCTATATCAGCTACTAAGGAGTTATGGGTAATTACAATGGTTGTGATGTGATATTTTTCACAAGTTGTTTTTAGTAGTGTTAATATTTTACTTCCGGTATCACTATCTAAAGCTCCTGTTGGTTCATCACAAAGCAATATTTTAGGGTTTTTAGCGATGGCTCTTGCGATGGCTACTCTTTGTTGTTCGCCGCCAGATAATTGTGATGGGAAGTTATGTAATCTTTTTTCTAGTCCTACAGATTTTAATATTTCTTTTGGATTAAAGGCTTTTTTTGATAATTGACATGCGAGTTCAACATTTTCTAAGGTGGTTAGATTCATGATTAGGTTATAGAACTGAAAGACGAAACCAATATCATATCTTCTATATAATAGCAAATCATGATTTTTATATTTAGCGATATTTTTTTCATCGACAATTATGTTTCCTGATGTTGGACTATCCATGCCTCCTAACATGTTTAATATGGTTGTTTTTCCAGCTCCTGAAGGTCCTAGAATGACGACAAATTCTCCTTTTTCTATTTCAAAGGAACAGTTATCAACGGCTTTGACCTCGGCAGCTCCTTTATATATTTTTTTTACTTTATCGAATTTGATATAGGCCATATTATCACCACTTTCTATATCTTTATTATAGCCGAGATTTAGTTTTTTTACAAATGAAAAAAGCTATTTTATTATTATAGCTTTATTTCAAGACCTACTGGACAGTGGTCACTACCATATATATCACTATATATAGTTGTTTCTTTTATATTATTTATAAATCTATTTGATACTAAAAAGTAATCAATACGCCAGCCAATATTTCTATCTCTAACTCCTGGCATGTAACTCCACCAAGTATAGGCACCATTTTTATCTTTATTAAAATATCTATAAGTATCTATAAAACCACTATTTAAAAGTTCGATATATCATTTATTTTGTTATATACAAAAACTAGTCATTGTGACTAGTTCGTAAAATGCCTAACGGCACCTGTCATAGTATAATTTTTTGCAAAACTATACAGTCAAAAGCATTTCTGCTCCTGTGTTTACATATTATCATTAAAATTTTGAATTGTCAAATCAAATAGTATATTCGCTAATAATTGCTTCATCTATTCGTTTCATTATTTCTTGCGAACATTTTAAATTTGGTAAATAATCAAATTCGTTTATTGGTTTTAAAACTGATAATTTACTGATTGTTTTTAAATGGTCAATGCAAGCATAAGAAATTTTATTTTTTCTATTTTGATAATATTTAATACATTGATTTATTTTTTTTATTTCCTTTTTATCATTACTTAATTCAATTTGCTGGGACAATTTTATTAATTCATTTTCATTATATAAAATAGAACCAATTTCAACGTTTTTCATATGAGCTTTAGAGGTTATTGGAATTACGTGCAAAACAGGATTTTTCATTGTATCTCCTTTTGATACGACTACCGCAAAATGGTCTCCTGAAAACTCACTACCAATATTAACTCCAAATTTAACTTTAACTATGCGTCCTCTAGCATATCTTTTAAAATTACTTGGTTTTACAGTTGTTTCATACAATAACGTTTCGCTTTCTTTTAAAACATTTTCTTCAAATTTTTCAAATTTATTTGGTAAATTTTTTTTAGATATTTCTAAATTATTGTGATGAGCCTTTATCAATTTGTTTTGTTTTACTTTTGATACCAACGATTTTTCTGGCATTTACATTACTCTCCTTTTTTTGTGTTATATTTTTAACGATGTAATTAATATAACACAAAGGAGTTATATTGTAAAGTAAAAAACGTACATATGTTTTTATAATTAGATTTTGTCTTTAATTTTCTATTTCAAGACCTATTGGACAGTGGTCACTACCATATATATCGCTATATATAGTAACGTTTTTAACACTTTTTATAAATCCATTTGATACTAAAAAGTAATCAATACGCCAGCCAATATTTCTATCTCTAACACCTGGCATGTAACTCCACCAAGTATAGGCACCTGTTTTATTTTTATTGAAATATCTATAAGTATCTATAAAACCACTATTTAAAAGTTCGGTGAATTTTGCTCTTTCTTCATATGTAAAGCCAGCGTTACCTATATTTGCTTTAGCATTACATATATCTATTTCTTCATGAGCTACATTAAAATCGCCACATACAATTACTGGTTTTGTTTCATCTAATTTTTTTAAATAATTTCTAAAGCAATTTTCAAAATACATTCTAGATTGCATTCTAGATAAATCTCTTTTGACATTAGGTACATAGACATTTACTAGATAAAATTTTTCAAATTCTAAAGTTATTGTTCTTCCTTCGCTATCATATTCTTCTTCATTTATTCCATATGTTACATTTAATGGTTTTATTTTAGAATATATTAAAGTTCCAGAGTAGCCTTTTCTTACGGCTGGGAATAAATACATGTTATAACCTTCTGGTCTGAAATCAAATTGTTCTTCCATTGCTTTAGATTCTTGAATACAAAATATATCAGCGTTTTCTTTTAGAAAAAAATCTTCTAATCCTTTTTTTAAGCAAGCACGGATACCTGCGACATTCCAAGAAATTAATTTCATTTTTACACCTCGCATAAAATTATAGCACATTAAAATTTAAAAACAAACCATATTTTTATGGTTTGTTTACTCAATCCTATATGGATTTGATTGCTTGCCATCTCCTCCTATAATTTGGACTTCTGATGAGAGATATATGGCCGGACGGACCGCAATGCTCGTAGTTCTTACGCCGTCGAGGTCGTAGTCGCCAACATCGCCGCGCGGAAGCACAAGAAACGTGCGGAAAAAGTAATCAGAAAAAGGCGTTAACGTCCACCAATAATCATTATTATCCATCCAGCCCGTACTTAAACAACTACTATAATTATCACCTATTAAACTAAATGTTCCGCATCTACTTTTATTACTATTTGTTCTTATATATTCACTTGCCGTTGGTAATGCTATTTTTCCATACCATTTATTTGAATTTTCATCGCTTACTTGCGTATTCATATTATTATTATCCCATTCAACCGCGCCTATACTAAAGTTACTGTCTACTATTTGACTTTTTGCAGTGTTATTTAAAAAATTAACAAGATAATCTTCGTTTAAATATGTATTGAGTGTAGCTGGACGCTTCCAATTGTTACTTCCACTTGTATCCCATGCCATATCTCCTATATTTGCTATCCTCATTATCTTTATTGTTTTATCTGATTCTACGGAAATTATTCGCCAGCCTGCTTGTTCATTGTTAAATGTTACATAATTATTTGGATTGCCTCCTTTAAATATGAATCTGCCATCTTCATATTCATCTTCATATAAACCATCGCCTGATGTTACTATATCAACTTTTTCAAGTATTCCATTTCCACCAGCCTCTGGGACTTTACACGCATTATAAAGTTCATCGATTGCTCCTTGAACATCAGTTGAATTTAAACCACTTTCGGTATTATCATAGGTTACATTGTTTGAAGGAAAAAAGGTAGCAGCGGTTACACTTACAGTTCCAGCAATTATAAGTCCTAGGGTAAAACAAAATAAATTATTTTTTCTTATTTTTTTCAATTTTTCTTTCATTATATTCACTCACCTATCTATCGTTTTTTGTATTATATCATATTTTTGGTATATTATCCATACTTTTAATAACGTTTTTTCTTTTAATGGGAAAATTTATCTAGGTGATAAGTTATGCTTGACAATAAATTGAAAAGATGCCGTGAGGAATTAGAAATGACACAAAAGGAGCTTGGAGAGATTTTTGATGTACAAAAATCAACTATATCTAATTGGGAAAATGGATATGATATTATACCTCTTAAAAAGTTAGTTAAGTTTAGCAATCTTTACAATTATTCTTTAGATTATATAGTTGGCTTTGATGCTAAAAATACTATTTATTCAAAAAGTTT
>CALVRS010000005.1 GCA_944358725.1 uncultured Bacilli bacterium | reverse complement strand
TGTTTTTTGAGATGTTTTGAATACCGGTAATATAACCATTTGATATGAATTTTTCTAGGTGAATTGCTTCTGGAAAAACGACGAATTTTTCTTTTTCTTCTTTTAAGTTATTTATATAGTTTGTTATTTCTTCTTTAGTATTTAAATACATTTTTAAGTTTACAAATATTTTTTTCATGAAAAGACCTTTCTAAAGAAATTTGTTATTTTTTCGCGGTAACCTGGTTTGCGATTTTTGATGGCTAGTTTATAGACATCTAATACTTTTTCAGCAAAGTATTTTGAAGAGTGCAGTTCCGCGCTATTTCTGGCGTTTATTTGCATATTATTTAAAAGTTTTTTATCTTTGATTAGTTTTAATATTATTTGCTTAGCTTCATTTTCATCTTTGAAAAGATAACCATTTAAGTCATTGATAACGGTATCAGCAAAGCTTTCATCGTCGATACATAAGGCTGGCAAAGATGCGGCCATGGCTTCGATAATGGTTAGTCCTTGAGTTTCGCTTTGAGAGGCTGATATGAAGGCATTTGCGAGCTGATAGTATATAGGGATATCATCCCATGGGACTTTACCGGTAAAGATTATATTATTTTCACAGTGTTTTTCTTTGGTGAGCTTTTCATAAGCTTCTTTATCGGGACCATCGCCAATTATTAATAGTTTAAAGTTAGGATTTATTTTGATTAAATCTTGAGTTATGTTAAAAAAAAATGGGATGTTTTTTTCTTCGGCAATACGGCCGACGAAGATAAGGGTAAAGTCTTTTTTAGATATTTGATATTCTTTTTTTAGTTTATTTAGTTTTTTAGAGTCGATTTTTTCTTTATAAAATCTTTCGACTTCAATGCCGGTTGGGATGATATGAATATTTCTTTCAACGTTATATTTCTTTTTAAATAAGTCATAGGCTTTTTTTGTTGGAACAATTAATTCGGTTATGGTTTTATCACAGTAAAATTTTGTTAGATATTCAACTAGTTTTTTACTTGATTTATCGAAATGACCTTTAGTTATATAGTGAACATAGTCTTCATACATAGTATGATAGGTATGAACTATTGGAATGTTATATTGTTTAGCAAACAGTCTAGCAAAGGTGCCTATGGCAAATTCTGTTTGAGAATGTATTACATCTAAGTTCCACGATTTGATTTTATTTATGGCTTTGATTGGATAGATACTAGTTAATCTAGAGTCATATATACCGGTTGGAATTCCTGGTATTCTAAGGATTTTTTCTTTTTCGTCATAGTCATAGTGAAAGTTAGTTAGATTAGCAGTAACGACATATACTTCATGGCCTTTTTTTTCGAGGGCTTTTTTTAACATGAGCTCACTTGTGACAAGGCCACTGATATACGGGGTATATGTTTCTGTGAATATTCCTATGCGCATTATTTTACCTCCTTATTAAAGTTTAAAGCGATAGCCCCTACTATTATTCCAAAGTAATATGTTATTATTCGCCAAACAATCATGATGATGGATAATTTAGGGTCTTTTACGAAGTTTTTGAAGAAGGCTAGAAAACCAAATTCTAGTCCACCAGTACCACCTGGCACGGGAACCATAGAACCTATTAACATGACGTAGGCTGAGGTTATGATTACAATGATGGGATTTACATAAATGCCTAGGCCCATTAACAGGGTAAATGGTATAAGATACTGCCCTATTAAGGCAATAAAGTTTAGAGAAATTATTTTAAACATGTTTATTTTATTTTTTAAAAGGATTTTCGCACTACTATGAAAATTATGGATAAATTTTTCTGATTTTTGAAGTTTTTTTTCTTTGTCTTTGATTATTTTTAGTTTTGAAAGAAGATTTATGGTACCATTTATGAGTTTTTTATTCCATTTTTTACTAAATGAGACTAAGAATAAGAAGATAATGACTAGGGTGTTTATGATAAAGCCAATAGTGACTAGTTTTTTTAAGATGGAGTCACTTGGAAATATATGCATTATATAGTTAGTGGTTATGGCTAATATTCCTAGAATAACTAAGGCAATTTGATAGGCTATGAAGTCTTGGATGACGATATTTGTAGCTTCGCCTAGGGTTACTCCTTCTTTTTTTAATTTATATATTTGCCAAGGCTGTCCGCCAGCGGCGAATGGGGTTATGGCGTGAAAGAATTGAGTTGTTATCATGAGGTGTATTCCCTTTTTTTTTGTATAATCTTTTTTTATTTTGGATGTGCAGGAGTAAAGGACTATTCCTTTTAAAATCCAGTAAATTATTATTAGGACAAAGGATATGATTAACCATTTTATATCAAATGAGAATAGATATTTTATTTTTTCTTCAAAGTTATCTTTGAGGGCAATATATAATATTAAAGCGGTGATTATAAATATGATTATAAAGCTTTTTTTATTATTTTTCATTTATAAGGTCCAAGGCTTTTAGATTTATGCCCTCTAAGAAAGCTAAGCTGGCTCCACCACCGGTTGATATGTGTTTTATTTTATCTTGATAGTTAAATTCTTTAGCGGCTCTGGCGCTATCTCCACCACCGATTACGCTATAGGCTTTGGTTTTACTTATGATATCAAGTAATGATTTTGTACCATTTTGAAAAGGTTTTAGTTCGAAGTAACCGGCAGGGCCGTTCCAAAATATGGTTTTACTATCTTCTAAGTATTGTTTGAATACTTCGGTAGTTTTATGACCGATATCTAGTCCTATTTCATCGTCTTTTATTTCGCCTAAAAATCTTTCATTTGTTTTAGCGTTTTCGCTTATTTCTTTAGATGTAATGATATCAATTGGCAGAATGATTTTATTTTCGTGTTTTTCTAATAGTTTTTTACAGTAGGCTATTTTATCTTGTTCTAAAAGGGAGTCACCGATGTTAAAACCGGCGGCTTTTAGGAAGGTAAAGGCCATGCCACCGCAGATTAAAAGATAGTCTACTTTATTTATTAGGTTTTCAATGACGCCTATTTTATCGCTTACTTTTGATCCACCTAATATTATGACATATGGTTTTTTTGGATTTTCAATTAGTTTTGTGAGTTTTTTTATTTCGTTTTCAACTAGAAGGCCAAGGCCGTTTGGCAAGTTTTCGGCAAGGCCGCAGTTAGAGGCATGGATGCGATGGATGGTGCCGAAGGCATCGTTTATGAATATATCGCCAAGGCTAGCCCAATATTTACCTAACTGGATATTATTTTTACTTTCTTTTTGACCATTTAAATCTTCAAATCTTGTGTTTTCGATTAAGATTATATCTTTTTCTTTCATGTTATTTATGGCATTTTCAAGTTTTTTACCTCTTGTTTGATCTATGAATGTTACTTTTTTTCTTAAAAGTTTTGAGAGTCTATCAGCGACTGGTTTTAAGGTGTATTTTTGTTTATCTTCTTCAGTTTTGATACGTCCTAGATGAGACAGCAATATTATTTTTGCACCATTTTTTCTAGCATATCTAATGGTTTTTAAGCTTGCTTTTATTCTAGAGTCATCTTTTATTACTCCATTTTCGATTGGGACGTTATAGTCACATCTGATGATTACTTTTTTGCCTTTTAAGTCATAGTCTTTTATCGTTTTTTTCATGTTTTCCTCCCTTAGTTTGCATTATAGGTATATACTAGTTTTCCGTCTTCATTTTTGACGGTTATAGTGCCTTTTTCTTCGCTTATGGTTTTTTCTGTTTTAGGGTTTTGCAGAGTTGATTTAATGTAGTTTCCTTTTATGAGTTTTTCTATTTCGATGGTTTCACTTACACCTGGGGTTGTTTTTAGCGCACTATATGTTTCTTCATGAGTTTCTACATATATTTCAGCTGCGTTTTCGATATTGGCAATAAACTGTTTATAGTTATTTTCTTCGGATTGTTTATTTGTAGAGATTATACTTGGCACGGATACTAAAATAATTACACCAAGAAGTGCTAGAATAGCTAAAAGTTCAATTAGAGTAAAACCTTTTTTCATATTATCACCTATTTTTTATTTTATACTATTTTTCTTAGATTAACAAGGTTGCTTTATATTTTTCTTTATAAATTTACATTTTAAAAGCCCATTATATTGTGGGCTCATTTATATAATTTTCTTCTATTTTATTATTTGTTTCTTCTTTTTGATTTTCATCTTTGTTTTCTAGTTTAGAGACAGTTATTATTAGTGTTTTTGTATTTTCTATTTTTGTGTTTTCTTTGATGTTTTGTTTTATGACAATGTTATCTTTATCTGACTTTTCGTATTTTATTTTATATTTGATGTTTTTTTCATTTAATATTTTGATGGCATCTTCTAAAGTTTTACCGGTTAAGTTAGGAACAGTTATTTTTGTGTCTAAAACACCTATGGTTAGTTTTATGATAGTGTTTTTCATAACTTTATTTCCTTCTTTTTTATTTTGATTTATGACGATGCCGACCTTGTTTTTATCTTCGACAATTTTTTCTATTTTTTCGGCTTGCAGGTTTTCATTTTTTAATATTTTATTTGCTGTTTCGTAAGTATATCCTATAACGTTAGGTACTTTTATATTACTATTTTGATATATATAGTATCCCAAGAAAGCGGCTAAAGCAAGGGCACATGTTAGAAGTACAAATAAAAGAAACATGATAAATTTTTGAAAGAAGTTCATTTGACCTTTTTGTTTTTTATATTTTATTTTAGTTTTGATTTTTGTTTTTGGTTTCTTTTTTTTATATTTTATTTTTACTGGTTCATTATAATGTTTTGGATTTTCATCTAGAGGAAAGGCACATTTTTTACAAAATAAAGCATCTTCATCATTTACTATTCCACATTTTGGACATTTAATCATAATATCACCTCTTGGTTATATTATAGTGCTTTTTTTATTTTTAGCAAATTAAAAGATAAATCTTTAGGATTTATCTAAATAGGTATTTAGCTGTTCTAACCATTTGGCTACTATAGCTCATTTCGTTATCATACCAAGCGACTACTTTGACTAGGTCGCCATTTTCAGTTTCTAGGACATCGGTTAGAAGACCATCGACTAAGGCTCCATGAGTTTCTCCAATGACATCACTTGAGACGATTGGATCGGTGGTATAGCCTAATGTTTCGCTTTGATTTTGGCTAAATAATTCATTGATTTGATTTTTGGTTACTTTTTGATTTAGTTCTAAGGTTAGATCGATGACTGACCCGGTGGTTACAGGCACTCTAATGGCACTACCATCTAATTTACCATCTAGGCTTGGTATTACTTTACCTAAGGCACTGGCGGCACCGGTTGATGTTGGGATGATATTGGCAGCGGCTGCCCTACCTCTTCTTGATTTAGCGCCTTTTTTATGTGGTACATCTAGAACTGACTGATCGTTTGTATATGCATGAACGGTTGTCATATAGCCTTTTTTGATACCGAAAGTGTTATTTAAAAGGTTAACTACTGGAGCAAGGCAGTTAGTTGTACATGAAGCGGCACTGATGATTTGTTCTTGACCATCTAGGGTATTTTCGTTGACTCCATAGACGATTGTTTTTAAATCGCCTTTAGCTGGTGCGGATATTATTACTTTTTTAGCGCCAGCGTTTATATGGGCAAGGGCTTTTTCTTTACTTGTGAATTTACCTGTGCATTCGAATACGGCGTCGATGTTTAAATCTTTCCATGGTAAATTATTAGGATCTATTTCTTTATAGATTTTTATTTTTCTTCCTTTAACGATGATACCATCTTCGTCAAAGGTTATTTCATTTGGGATATATTTACGATGTGAGGTATCATATTTTAGAAGATAGGCAAGATCTTCTGGGTTTGTTAGATCGTTGATGGCGACTATTTCAATATCTTTATCTTCTTCCATTATTCTAAATACTAAACGGCCGATACGGCCAAATCCATTGATTGCGACTTTTATCATTGTTATCATTTCCTTTCTTTATTCTTCGAAGATACTTCCGCCTATGAATTCTCTTAAAATGGAGTCTTTTGGTACAACTTCACTAGTGATTGGCAAGAAGTTTCTTAATAAGTTTATTAATCTCATGGCTTCTGGATATTCTTTGCTTGTCACTTCTATACCATAAAGAAGTGGTTCAGCATATATTCTAAGGACGCTTAATTCATAACCTAATGAAGAGTTTACCATGGCATCGGCGTCATCTTGATATGGATAGATACTGAGTCTTGCTTCTTTATCGACGTTTGGCCACATGTTTAAGGTGGTTTCGGCATTTGTGCCTCTAAACAGATTATCTCTAACTATTCTTCTTATTTTACGAACATCGGTGGTGTGCACGCGGTTATGGTTATCTAGTTTTAACTGAATGAGCGGGCTTATGAATATTTTGAATTTATTTTCTCTTTTGATGTTTTTAGTTAGTTCTTCGTTTAAGGTATGAATTCCTTCGATTATTATGATATCATTTTCTTCTAGTTTTAGATATTTATCTTCAAATACTTTTTTTCCGGTTATGAAGTCAAAGGTTGGCATTTGAACTTTCTGGCCTTTTAATAGTTTTGTAAGATGGCTATTAAAAAGTGGAATATCAATTGATTCGATGCTTGAGAAGTCGAGTTTTCCATGTTCATCTCTTGGGGCATCTTTTCTATCTACAAAATAATCATCTAAAGATACTATATGTGCTGTTAAACCTTTTACTTTTAGGTACAAGGATAGTTTTTTTGCGGTGGTTGTTTTACCGCTTGAAGATGGACCGGCTAAGAGGATTATTTTTACTTTATCTTTCTTTTTATAGATGTTTTCAGCTAAAAGGGAAAGTTGGTCTTCGTAGTGGGTTTCAAATAGTCTTAGCATGTCGACGTATTTTCCTTCGGTGCATATGGCGTTTAGGTCAGAGGCGGTACTGATACCGATGGTTCTTCCCCATGATTGAAATTCTTTATAGGTATCGAATGTTAATTTATGATGGACATATTTATCAACTTTATCTGGAGTGACGACGCTTGGATAGGTTAAAATAAAACTATTATCTTTTAGATAAATTAAGTTAAATTTTGTTAAAAGACCGGTGTTATATACAAGTGGTCCATAGAAGTAATCATATATACCATCTAGGGAATAAAGGGTTACGGTTCTATTGGTCATGTATCTGAAGCTATTTACTTTATCTATTTGATTATGTTTTTTGAAGTAGTTGATGGCATCGAATCTATCGACGATCATTTCTTTAAAGGTAAATTTTTGATCTACCATTTTACGCATTTGTTTTTCGATGTTTTCAACGGTTATTTTGGTTATTTTTTTACCGATTATTTCACAGTAGATGCCATTTTCTAGGGAATAGTTTATGAGTATGTCTGTTTCATCGCCAAAGAGTTTTTTGGTGGCGACGGTTACTAAAAATTCTAGGCTTCTAGCATATATACGGTTACCTACTGGATTTGTTAGGTCAAAGAATTCAACTTTATCATTATTTTTTATTTTTGTATTGAGACCAACTAGGAAAGCTCCTAGTCTAGCTCCTACTATTGGATATTTAAAGTCGTTTTTTACTTTTTTAGATACTTCATACAAGGTTGTGTCTTCGGGTATTTCTTCTAGGTATGTATTTTTATATTTTAGTTTGAGATTTCTCATGCTGTGACCTCCTTTATTTTCTATATTTTAGCTTAACACAAATAGATTATTTTGTCATGTTTTTTACTGAATAATATTTGTGGTTTACACCTATTATATTTATGGGGGGATATTTTATGAATTTAATTCCGAGTGTTGTTGAAAAAAATAGTGATGGGGAGAGAGTTTATGATATTTATTCACGTTTACTTAAGGACCGAATTATTATTTTAAGTGGTGAGATTGATGATAATTTAGCTAATTCGATTGTGGCACAGTTACTTTATTTAGATTCGGTTAATCACAGTCCAATTAATTTATATATTAATTCACCTGGTGGCAGTATTACATCTGGTATGGCTATTTTTGATACGATGAATTATATTAAAAGCAAGGTGTCGACTATTTGTATTGGTATGGCAGCTAGTATGGCGGCATTTTTACTTTCTTCTGGAGAGAGGGGTATGCGATTTTGCCTTCCAAACAGTGAGGTTATGATTCATCAGCCTTTAGGTGGAGCGAAGGGACAAGCGACAGAAATTCAAATTGCGGCTGAGCGAATTTTGAAGTTGAAGGCTAAGTTAAACAAGATTTTAAGTGAAAATACTTCTCAGAGTTTAGAGAAAATTCAAAGGGATACTGAACGCGATTATTTTTTATCGGCGAGTGAGGCTTTAGAGTATGGTCTTATTGATAAAATTTTATGAAAAGTGTTTTTAAAACGTTAGATGTTAATTTCTAACGTTTTTTAGCGGCTAATTTATTATATTGTTTTTTAATTGTTTTATAAACTTTAGTTTTTATGAAAAAAAGACAGTATATGTGAACTGTCTTCATATGATTATGGTTAATTATTTACTATAATTAGAACCTGAAATTTGTTGTTGACCCATTTGTACAAGTCTTTTAGTAATTTCTCCACCTACTGAACCATTGGCTCTACTAGTAGCATCTGGTCCCATTTTAACGCCTAATTCGTTAGCAATTTCGTATTTCATTTGTTCAATTGCCTGTTTAGCGCCAGGAACTACTAAACGATTACTATTATTAGTCATACATTTCACCTCCTGTACATTTATATATTGTGTACATTTAGTGATTTAATGCATTTTTTTTATTGGTAATTTTTGTTAAAGCAAGTCTTGAAATTCTTCTTCTTTAAAGTTAGTGACTGTTTTTATATTATTAATAGCATCTTCGATTAGAGTTTGATAATCAAAGTTTTGTTCATAATTTATACATTTTTCAATTTCTGGTTTTATTACTGGATGTTTTGGAACAAATACTGTACAGCAATCTTCATACGGAAGGATACTTGTTTCATAGGTGTTTATTTTTTTTGCTATATCGATTATTTCTAGTTTATCAAAGCAAGCGACTGGTCTAATTACTGGGATGTTTGTTACGCTATTTATGCATACCATGCTATCTAATGTTTGAGATGCGACTTGGCCGATGCTTTCGCCATTTATTAATATTTTAGCGCCAATTTTTTCCGCATAAAGTGCGGCTATACGATACATCATTCGTCGCATAATGGTTATCATATAAATGTCGGGGCAATTTTTGAAAATGGCTTCTTGAATTTTGGTAAAAGGAACGATGTGCACTTTAATTTTACCAGAGTATTCATTTAGTATGCTTGCGAGTTTTAGAACTTTATTTTGAGCTTCTTTTGAGGTATGTGGTGGAGATTCAAAGTACATGCATTCGACGTTTACTCCTCTTTTTAAGGTAAGGTAGCCAGCTACTGGACTATCGATACCACCACTTAGCATTAAAAGGCCTTTGCCTGCGACACTTACTGGATATCCACCGGCACCTTTTATTTCGTCTACATAGACAAATGTGCCTTCATTTCTTATTTCTACGGTTAAGGTTATATCAGGATTATGAACATCGACTTTGAAATTTGAATTTTTTAATATTAATCCACCTAGGCGGCGACTATATTCCATGGAGTGAACTGGATAATTTTTATCGGCTCTTTTGGTTACGACTTTAAATGTTTGTTTATTTTTATCCATTATTTCTAAAGATTTTTTTAAAACATCTTCGATATTATTATTTACTTTATAAGCTATGACTATACTATGTATACCAAATATTTTTTGTAATTTACTAACTATTTTATTTGCGTTTTTACATTTTATGAACATTCTTACTTGGTCTTTTCTTATTTCAATATTTTCATTTGAAAGCATTTTTTCGATATTTTGTGTTAGGGTATTTATGAAAAGTTTACGATTAGCTTTTTTGGTTGTTAGCTCTCCATATTTTATCATGATTAAGTTATTCATGCAGACACCTCATTTCCTTTGTAATTATACATTTTTTAGCTGAAAAAAGAAAGTGTTTTGAACTTTCTTTTTGCTTATTCACTCATTCTTTCTTTTCCACCATACAATTTTTGAAGTTTTTGATAGATTCCTGGTTCTATTTTATTTAATGAGTTGATGGTTAAATCTAAAGATTTTTTATAATCGCCTTTATTGAATAGCATTTCTGAGTAGGTTAAATTACGGTCTAAATCTTTTTCAGATGAGCGATATCTATTTCCGTAAACGATAGCTAGTTCAGCGAACATGGCTGTTTTCATCATATCTTTAGTTTTTCCATATAGTTTGAGGGCTAAATCTCTTGCGGTATCAACTCTGGTGTTTAAGGTTTCGATGGTGATTGGTTTTTTTTCTAGTTCTTTGATTATTTCTTTCATAGCTTCTTTTGCCTCTTTTAATTCGACGTAATAGCGATTTGGTATGACTGGTAAGTTGAATGAACGAATTTGTTTTTGAGAATTTTTAAGTAGTTCTTCAACTTCAGACAGTTGTTGACGAGCGCGCATTTCATCGTCGTGCATATTACCAATTATATTTAATGTATTATCTAGTTTATTTTCGATATTAGAAAGTCTTATGACGAGTGTTTCTATTTCTTCAGTTAATTTTGAGTAAGCAAAACTATGATTGCTTGTGTGAGTGATTAGTGTTTTATAGTCTTCGTTTAGTTTAGCTAACTCTTCTTTTACTTCATATAGTGATTTTATATTATCTTCAGAAAGACTATATAGATGTTTTAGATCATTCATTTGCTCGAATATGTCTTTGACTAAGGTGTTTATTTTTTGAAGTTTTGTTTTTAATGTTTTATTTGCTTCGTCATAGTCAGCTTTAATGACTTTTTCTTTTTCAAAATCAGTAAAGAGATTTTCAAAGTATTCAGTTAAAACTTTTAAGTCGAAAAGGCTATCTTCGAGGTTTAGAACTTTAGCTCTATCTAGAATATCGGCTATTTTCTTTTTAGCTTCATCGATATTATATTCGACATTTAGATAATCTAATGGATAGCCAGCTGTTACCATTTTTTGATAGATGTCATATATTTCTTCCATTTTTTTAGGAAGTATTCCTTCAGCAATTAAGACTATTGAAGGAAGTTCGTCTATAACTACTTCCATATGGTTTAATAAATCAGTTATAGCTTTTAAAATTGTTGGCACTTCTGTATATTCATTATTTTCCATTAAGATTTCAAAGTCTTCAAATCTTTTTGTGATATTTTCAAATTGCATTGCGACAGGTTTTTTGAATTCGCCAAATTCGTTAGCAGTTTCTTCAAATTTTTCATATAATTCACGATATTTAGCTTTTAATTTTGTAATATTTCCCCTATTTCGCTCTTCACTATTAGTAATATCTTTTATTTCATTTAGCAAGAAGGCAGAAGATGCTCTTACTTTATATATTTCCATTTCTAGTTTAGCAATTTTATACATGGTACTTTTATAGTCTTTTTGTGATAATGAATATTCAGCTTCGATTAACATATCAGTTATTTTAGGTATTTTAATTTCTTTGATATCGTTTAATCTTTCTTTCCAGTTTTTATACATTACTTCTAGTTTTTCGTTATTTACATAACTTTCAACTTTAGCAAGTTCTGGACCAACAGGAGATGTGTCAAGTCTATTTTTTTGATAATCTAAGTTTTCAATTAGTTTTTTATATTTGCTTTTTTTTCTACTTTTTAGGATGCCTAAGGCAATTAAAACAATAATTAATGTTGTTCCAACTGAGGCACCTATTATTACAGCAATGTTATCCATGTATACCACCCTAGTATAATTTTACCATAATTTTGTCTTTTTTTGTAAAATTTTGACTAGTTTTTGTAAATTAATTTAAAAGTTAAAATTAAAAAATCTAGCAAAAACTAGATTAACTTATAGTATATGGATTTGATGATGTAAATGTCAACCAATAATTTGATGTAAGCATCCAATTTGAATTTGCACATGTACTATAATTATCATCATTTAAAGCAAAAGTTCTACACATTCCAACATTTGAATTAGAACGCAAATATTCTGATACTGTTGCAAGTCCAACTTTTCCTGTCCATCTTATATCTCCCTCTGAATTTACATTATCTGTTAAACATCCATTATCATATGTTACTGGGCCTATTTTCCATGTGTGTGACACTATTTGACTTTTTGCCGCACTATTTAACCCATTATAATATGTTCCGTTTAAATACGTATTTAAACTTGAAGGTCTGGCCCAATTGTTATTATTTGATGTATCCCATGCCAAATTATTACTTATATTTGCTGTTTTCATTATTTTGATTGTCCCATCTGGTTCTAATGAAATTATTCTCCATCCTGCTTTTTCTCCATTAAATGTTATATAATTATTAGGATTAGCTCCTCTATAAAAATATCTTCCTGACTCATATGAATCTGCATATAATCCATCTCCTGAAGATACTGTTCCTCCCATATCTTCTACTTTATCATCTGAACCACCAGATGTTTGCTTTGCTTTAACATAAAGCTCGTCAATTACTCCTTGAACATTTGTAGCAGTAAGTCCACTTTCCGTGTTATCATAAGTAACTGCTCCACTTTCAAAATATGTGGCGGCTGATACTCCTACTACACTAAATAATAATGCGGTTATTATGAATATAAATAGTCTATTTTTTAGTATTTTTTTCACTTTTTCTTTCATGCTATTTTCCTCCTATTTTTATTATAAAATAAAGGAAAATAAAAAAGTATATCAGAAATTTCTAATATATCATTTATTAGTCTAATATATTAAAATGTTTATAGGTGATGATATGGCTTTTAAACCTAAACCTACTAAAGCAAAAGTGGCAGCAACTTATAAATCAATTTATATTAAGGAAGAGTTAGTTAAACAAATTGAGAAAATTGCGAAGGAAAATAACACTTCTTTTAACAATGTGGTGATTAGTATGATTGAGGAGTGTTTAAAGAAAAACTAAATTTTTTTCATCTAAAAAAAGGAAATTCATTATTTTTGTCGTATGTTTATATATAAAGGGGGCAAAGAAAGGAGATATATGATAAAAATAACAAAAGAATATTTAAATCAGTTAGATGAAAAAATGGATATGATACCTTTATCTTATGACCTTGTTTTTAAAAGCATTTTTAAATTAAATTTAAATTTACTTGTAGATTTTTTAAATGCCAGTTTAAAAATTGAAATAGCTAAAGATGAGAAGATTAGAATTTTAGATAGTGAACTACCTGTAACTAATAAAAATGAACGTAAAAAAATGATTGATATTATTGTATCTATTAATGATAAAATCTTTATAGATATAGAAATGAATAGAAGTAAATTTGAGGATGTAATGGAAAGAAACTTTAACTATTTAGATAAAATAGCGACCATAATATTTGAAAAAGGAAAAAGTATAAAAGATATAAATAATATTCAGCTTAACCTTAATATAAGTCCATTTGAAGAAGATCTAGAAGACATCATTGTCCCATATGGATTACTTACTCAAAAAATCTATCCTAGTAATAAAAGATTAATTATTAAGAGCCTTGCACTTTATAGTAAACTATATTATAATGAGGGTGTTAAAACAAAAGAAATTATATGGTATACGATGCTTCTTGCAA
>CALVRS010000004.1 GCA_944358725.1 uncultured Bacilli bacterium | reverse complement strand
TGTATTTTTATTAGTGATATTTTGGATATAGTTTTTATAGCCATTTAATTGTTTTAGGTAAGCGTCATCAGTTATATTTTTTAGTTTATAGTCGATGATGATATTTTCATTTTCTTTTATTAAAAATAGGTCGATAATACCATGATATTCTTCATTATTTTCTTCATAGATAAATTCATATTCTTTATATATTTGTTTTGTATTTTTCAATATATCATTGTTTATAAATTTTATTACTTTATTTTTTTCAAAAGGGGTTAGGGCACTTAAGTCTGGATTTTTAAAATCAATATTTTCTAAGATGTTATGCATTTTTAAACCTAATTCGATATTTTGTTTTTCTTCTTTTGTGTACAATGTATGTGATGTTTTAGAAAAGTGTGATTTGGTTATCTCTTCTTTTTGGATATTTAGCTCTTCGATGTTTAAAGGCATTGCTGTGGAAAAGTCTAATTTTAACATGGATTTTTTGGACAGATTATATTCTTTAGTTAGTTTTAAGGTGGATAAGTCGATATTGGTTATATATTTTTCTAAGGTTTTATAAACTGAGTTTAAAATATCTATAAATGAGGCATATTTTAATCTTATACTATTATCTACTATGCCATTATCTTTAAAGGTTGGTTTTTCTTCTAGATTGGTTACTAAGATTATTTTTTCTCTAGCTCTTGTTAGGGCTACATAAAATAGTCTTATTTTTTCGGATATTTCTTCTTTTAGATAGCTATGTTTTAATAAGATTTTTAAGATGGTAGATTTAGGTCCGTTATTATAATATGGCAAGATTAGGCCGTATTTTTCTTCGAAGTAGAACAGATTTTTTAAATCGTCGATGTTAAATTTTTTATTTAATGAACTAAAGTAACATACGGGGAATTCTAGTCCTTTTGAGGCATGGATGGTCATTATTTTAACGGAGTTTGAGTTTTCTTTGTTTAAAGCGAGAGTTATGTTTAAGCCTTCTTCTAGAACTTCGTTTAGATATTCATAGAAATTGGTTATTTTATAGCCTAATTTATCACAGTTTTGGGCGACTTTTATTAAGGAATCTATTACGGTTATTCTATTTTTTATATCGCCTATTTTAATCATTTTTTGATATATATCAAAGTTATCGATGATTTCTCTTATTAATATTTCGTTTGTTTTTTGATTGATATTTTGTTTTAGTAAATTTATTTTTTGCATTATTTCAGTATCTTGATAGTTTTTTTTGTTTATATAATTTAATATTTCATTATCTTTATATTCAAATATATAACTTCTAGCTAGTGAGGTAAAGGAATATTTGAAGTTTTCGTCTATTTTATTTGAGAGAATTAAATTATATATATGTTTGATTATTACTATTTCGTCTGAGGTGTTTAGGGCTTTATCTCGGTAGATGGTTATTGGTATTTGCATATATTCGAATATTTTTTTATATAGTTCAAAGTTTGATGAACGGTCTATTAGGATGGCACAGTCTTTATATTCGAGGTTCTTTTTTTGATTTGTTTCTTTATCCATGATTTGAAATTTATTTTTTATTTTATTTTTTATATCGTTTGCAATTGCGAAGATTTCTATTTCATCTTTGCTAAAGTTTTTTTCTTCAGGTTTTTGATAGTTTAATATTTCCATGTTATAGTTTTCTTGATTTATTTCGTTATAGGCGGTATTACCAAATATCATTTGATGTGATTTTATATAATCTGCACCGCCGATATTAGAGTCCATTATTTGGTTAAACATTTCATTGATGTTTTCTAAGACTTCTTTTCTTGAGCGGAAGTTTTTATTTAGGTCTATTTTATAGCCACCATTATTTTTACTATATGATTCATATTTTGTTTTGAAAAGCTTTGGATTTGTATGTCTAAAGCGGTAGATAGATTGTTTGATGTCGCCGACCATATAGACATTATTATTTTCAATATATGAGATAAATGTTTCTTGAATATCATTGGTATCTTGATATTCGTCTATTAGTATTTCATTATATTTTTCTTTTAAGGAAGTTCTAATGTCTTCATTTTCTTTTAAGAGATTAATGGCCATAGTGGCGATATCGATGAATTCATAGACTTGTTTTTCTTTTTTATATTGGTTTAGTTTTTCATCTAATTTTAATATGATATCTACTATTATTTCGGCATAGTCTTTGGTGCTTTTGATGTTTTCTTTTATTTCGGTTATGTTTTCATATTTAGTGAGTTCTTTTAATTCGTCGATGAGGTTTTTTAATTCTGTTTTAGTGGCTTTAGCTTCTTCATCTGCTCCTTTTGGCATATTTGGAAGTCTTT
The DNA here is from genome assembly GCA_944358725.1 of uncultured Bacilli bacterium. Taxonomy (GTDB): domain Bacteria; phylum Bacillota_I; class Bacilli_A; order RF39; family UBA660; genus Coprosoma. Next base: position 5,135 of record CALVRS010000004.1, on the reverse strand, counting down.
CGGGAAATGAGTTTTTTATCTCTTCGTAAGTTTTAGCGTTTAATAAATTATTTAGATTGTTTTCTAGTTTTTCGATGTAATTTCCGTCTACATAATAGCTTAATGTTTTGACTACGTTTTTAATACTTTTTTGTTTTTCTTTTATTAGGGTTTGATATTCGTCTAGAAATTCATTTATTTTATTTTCATTATAATAGTTTTTGATATATGTTTTTAGAAATTCATCTTTATTATAGAGGTTATCTAGGCTTTCGTTTAGTTTGAGGATATTTTTTATGATTTTTTTATCATCTTTTAGGGTGAAATCATTTATTAGTTTTAAAAATTTTTTATTTTTAGTTTCATAGTTTTCTTCGAATATTTTTATGATTATGTGTTTTTTTTCTAGGGCGATGATACTTTGGTCTACTATGGAAAGTTTATTGGTGATGTTTAGTTTATGGCTATATTTTTTTACTAAAGACAGGGCGTAAGCATCGAAGGTGGTGATGTCGGCTGTATCGACTTTATTTATTTCTTTGGTTAGATTTTCTTTGATTATTTTTTTTCTAATTCTTTCTTTCATTTCAGCGGCAGCGGCATTGGTAAAGGTTAAGATTAAGAGATTATCTAAGCTAATTTTTTGTTTTAATTTGGTGATTACTCTTTCAGATAAAACGGCGGTTTTACCAGAGCCAGCTCCGGCTGAGACGATGATATTTTCGCCTGTTTTATTTATGGCAAGTGATTGTTCTTTGGTCCAATTAGGCATTTGTTTCACCTCCTATGATGTCTTTGAATTTAGTTTCTTTTAGGTCCTCAATATCTTCTTCTTTGACATAGCAGATGTCTTTGAAGGGGCAAAATTCACAGCTGATGTTTTTATTATTTATTCTTTTAGGGTTTATTTTAAAGTTAGCTTTTAAGATATTATCGATGGTGTTATCGATGTTATTTTCGGTTATGTTTTCTAGTTTTTTGATGTTTTCTTGGTCTATTATTTTGGAGTATGTATAAAAACCTTTTTGAGTGGTTTTCATACTATTTATTATTTCACTATTTTGATATGTTTCGTCGATTTTTTCGATGATGTTTTCATCATTTATGGTATAGCCTTTTAGTTTTAGGTTATTTTTTATATCTTTTTCATTATCTTTACTATCTAATGGGCTTTCGTTTAAAAGTTCTTGCAGATAGAAGCCATTTACTTGATAGGTTTTACCTAAGCCTTTTTGGACTAGATATATATAGGTTGGAAGCTGCATGTTTAGGCCATAGTTTATATTATCTAAAGTTTGGGATACTTTACCTGTTTTATAGTCGATTATGATGGCGTTTATTTTGTTATTTTCTTCTTGATAGTTTATTTTATCGATTATGCCTTTGAAGGTTATTTTGATATCTTTTGATTTATCTATTTCGACTTGTTTTTCGGTTAGATGATTATTATATTTACTTTTGGTTTCTTGCCATTTGATGATTTCGATATCTTGCTTTAGTGTTTTATAGAGTTTATCTATATAAAATTTTTCTTTGGGTGAGAGGTTTATATCTTTTAAGTATCCATAGTATTCTTCTTCTAGATTGAAATTTTTATTATAGAGGTGTGATAGTACGTAGTGGAATAGGTTGCCTATTAATAGGGAAAAGGTTTCTTCAAAGGGTTCTAGTTTTAATATATGTTTTAGATAGAATTTGAAGGGGCATATGGCATAGTTATTTAAACTGGTGTATGAGAGTGTGAGGTTATTTTTTATATATTCTTTTAGATCTTTTTCATTTACTTTCGTGTATTTATTTGAATATTCGTTATAGGGGATATTTTTATAGGTATTATATAGTGCGGGTAGTATGTCATTTTTTTCATTATAGTTATAGTAGTTATCTAGCATTATTCCTAGTTTTAGTTTGTTATAGTTGTTTGAGTGGTTATAGGTTATTTGATTATTTTTGATTATTTTTAGGTTTGATATGACTGATGATGGATAATAGGTATTAAAGGTATCTTTTAGTTTATATGACAGGGTTAGATTAGGAAATGTTTTTATAATGTAGTTGATGTTTTCTTTGGCTATTTCGTTTTTTTGAAGTGATGTTAGTAGTCCAAGTGCTTCTTTTTCTTTATCTTTGATGAGGTCATCATCTTTATATATATGGGGTATTATGGTTTGATTTGAGCCTAGTATGTAATAGTGTTTTGTTTTATCGGTTATTTCATTTATATCAATTATTTTTACGGCATTTTTGATTATGGTATTTTCTAGTTTGATGTTTTTTAGATTGTTTTCTATTATTTCTATGGCTATTTTATCTATTTTAGGAAAGGCGAGGTTATTTATGATATCGATTATTTTATTTTTTAGTTCTATATTAGGAAGGTTTTCTAATGATTTTTCTAGGTTTTTTGTTTCTTTTAGATTATTTATAAAATTTTGGACTAGGGGAGCGCTATAAAGTGAGGTTTGTTTTTTAAAGGAAAATGGTATTTTAAAGAGGTTAAATATTCTTATTAGTTCACTTTTATATTCTTCAGTAATGCCTGATATGAAGATATCGTTTATATCTATGTTTTCATTTTTTATTTTATTTATTATGTCTACAGCGACATATGTTATTTCGTCTGTTTGGGTATCGAATTCATATACTGGTGGATTTAGGTTTCCTATTTCATTTTTTATTATGTTTAAGTGATATTTTTTTAGGTCTTTTAATATATAGGGATCTATATCGTTATAGCCGATTACGGTTATGTTTTTTAGATTATTTTTGAAGTATGGGTTTATTTCGATTAAGTTTTCTTTTTTTAAGGCGTCAAAAAATGGTTTTATGGTTTTACTATTTATGAATATATTATTTATATAGTTTTTGGCTATTTCATAGTTTAATTTATATTTTTCCATAATAAAATAAAGAGCTTCTTTTTGGCATTTACCATAGTAGTTTTGGATGAACTCTTTTTTATCCATGATTTTTATATTTATTAGTTTTTTTTCTTGAGAGATTTTTTTTAGTATTTCTTTTTTGATATAATTAGGAGCAATTATTAGTCCTTCGTTTATTTGCATAGCATCACTTCCTAATTAATTATAACACCTGAATCTTTAGTTTTGGACATTTTATGGGAATTTTTTATTTATTTAAAATGATTTTTAATTCTTTGATTCTTCTTTTTATATATTTTGAAAGTTCTTTATGAAATATATCACTATATTTATAACTATCATTTTCGTCTTTAAATTTCATTTTTTTAACTTTATTACAATGGCATAAATCTAAAACATTTTGGGGTTAAATAAGTGAAATTACCTTATTTTAGTACTATTTAAGATGACATAGATCTAAAACAGGCTAAAGGCTAACTTGTATTCACAGTTTGTTTTAGTACTATTTAAGATGACATAGATCTAAAACAAAAAAATTAAAAAGCCCTGATGTGGAGCGGTTTTAGTACTATTTAAGATGACATAGATCTAAAACACTATATACAATTTTATCATTATCTTAATAATTGTACAATATTTTTTTTAAAAATCCTGCAGATTCATTTGCAGGATTATATTTTATATTTTTTATAGTGATGGGTGTTATTGATATATCTTTTTTTATTTTTTAAGATTATTATGATTATTATGATTATTAATGGTGATGCTAGAATTAAAATTCCAATTATGGTTCCGATGATATCGGTGAAGGCCATGGTTTTATGGTAGTTGATATAATATTTTTGTTCTGCTCCGTTTTCAGCTTTAGATATTATGGTTATTTGATTATCGCCTGTTTTTAAATTTTTATTGCCTTTGATGGTTATTTTTGATGTTTTGTCTTCTTTTGTTATTTTGATGTCTAAGGTTTTTTGATTTGATGTTACGAATATGTCGTTGATGATATTATCTTTAAATTGATATTCTTTTCCATCGATGGTTATGTTTTTTATATTATTATTTTTACTTAATATTTTTTGTCTAACAATGTTTAGTTCATATGTTTTAATAAGACCACTTATACCAGTTATTTTAATGGTTATTTTATTATTACCTATGTTTAGTTTTTTTGTTTGTTCATATTCTATTTTTGCTTGTTGGTTATTTGGTGTGGCGATGATGGTTACGTTTTCGTCATAGGTTTTAAATTCCATTTTATCTTGTATGGTAATACTTGTATTATTTATGGTTAATGTTTTTAATGTTGGGTCATTATTGGGATTACATGGATAATTATTAATTGGATCACCTACAGCTATCCAGTCATTACCATTTTGAACTGCTTCGTGCCAGTGATTATTATGTATTCCGTACGTTTTACCAAAGCATGAACAAGGACTATAAAGTATTCCTTCGTCGGCTTTGACTTTTGGAGTTAGTGATATAAAGGTTATAATTAAGATTATGGACAAGTATTTAATTTTTTTCATTATATCACCTACTTCTTTAATTTTCTCTTTATAGTATACAACAAGTTTTATTTAATATGAATATTTTTTAATTATTTTTTATGTTTAATTAATAAAATGGCCAAATTTTGCTTTTTCTTCATAGTTTATATTATGTAGATTTAAGTCTTGTATGATATTTTTCGGTGTACATTTATTATATAAGTTTTTTTGTACTTTAATATTTCCTTTATCGCTATCAATATAAATGGCAAGAGGTTTTTCTAAGCCGATGGCATAGCTTATTTGAACTTGACACCAATTTAGGTTATATTTTTTTAAGTATTCTTTTGCTATTTCTCTTGCTTTATAAGCTCCTGATCTATCTACTTTACTTGGGTCTTTACCGCTGAAAGCTCCACCACCTACTTTAGCAAATGAATGATAACTATCGACGACTATTTTTCTTCCGGTTAATCCTGCATCACCATCAAATCCACCTATTAAAAATTTGCCTGTTGGATTAATCAAGAATTTTTCTATTTCTATGTTATATCTTTTACATATTTCTATACATTTTTCTTTAATTAATTTATCAGTATAATCTCTATGTCTTTCATCATTTTGATATGATACTGTGAAGTATTTTATTTTCTTTAATTTCATATTTTCATCATAATAACCTGTTATTTGTGCTTTACCATCTGGAAGTAAATATGGACATTTTTGTCTTTCTTCATCATACCATTTACTTAATTTTTGTAAAATTACTTGGGCAAGTGGTAAC
>CALVRS010000003.1 GCA_944358725.1 uncultured Bacilli bacterium | reverse complement strand
GCTAATTTTTTAATAGCTAAAAATCTTTCTTTTTCTAACATATTTCCACCTCTTTATTCTTTTATAACCTTTTAAGCTCTTGAATCGTATTTACCATCTTTTGTTGAGACAATAATGTGCTCATGTTCATTTATGAAAAGTGGCACTTTAATGGTAAGTCCATTTTCTAGGGTTGCTTCTTTAGTTGCATTAGTTGCAGTATTTCCTTTAACCCCTGGTTCTGTATGAGCAACTTCATATTCGATTTTTTCTGGCAAGGTTATTCCTAATACTTCTCCTTTATAGAATGTTACATCTACTTCTAGACCTTCTTTTAAAAATTTAGCATCACTGCCTAAGCTTTCTTTAGATAAGTCCATTTGCTCATATGTTTCCATATTCATAAAATTATACATGTCTCCATTACTATACAAATATTGCATTGGCTTTTTTTCGATTATTGCTTTTTCAAATTTGATATTTGTATTAAATGTTTGTTCAATGGTTGATCCGGTTCTTAAATTTTTAAGTTTAATGCGGACAAAGGCTGGCCCTTTTCCTGGCTTAACGTGTAAGAATTCTAAAATTAAATAGATATTACCATCGATTACAACTGTCATGCCATTTTTTATATCATTAATATTTATCATACTTTACCTCCATGAATTATTTTTTTTCATTGTGCTCTGTATGTTTATTACATTTAGGGCAATATTTGTTTAATTTTAATCTTTCAGGCGTATTCCTTTTATTTTTTTCTACACGGTAGTTTTCATTTTTACAAACTGTGCATACTAAAGTTACGTTATCTCTAGCTTCGCCTTTTTTTGCCATAATTATCCCTCCTTTTCGCATTTCTTATAATATTATATCAAATTATGGGTAAATTTCAAAGTATTTTTTAGAAACTCTATCAGTTAATCTTTTATTTATGGCTGATTGATGGTCTGTTTTGCCATCTGGTCTTGAAATATTTGGAGAGACAATGGTAAAGGTTACTTTAGGGTCATCATATGGCGCGTAGGCAACAAAGGTTGTGGTTATGGTTTCTTTATCGACTTTATGGTCACCGTCAGTATCGACAAAACTTTGACTTGTTCCTGTTTTGCCAGCTGGTTTATATATTTTATCGATGTAACCAACACCTAGGCCATAGTTCATAACGGCTTCAAATCCTTCATGAACTCTATCCATATATTTTTGTTCGGTATTTACTTTATTTAATTCTTTTTTATTTTGGTCATATGTTGACTTATCATTATATAATCCTTTATATAAATAAGGGCGCATTCTAGTTCCGTTATTGGCGATAGTACTGATGTACTGAGCTAGTTGGATTGGTGTATAGGTATCATTTTGACCGATTGACAGGTCTAATAATAGTCCTGATGTACTATCATTTCCTTTTATACCAGTTATTTCATTTGGCAAGTCTATTTCAGTTTTAACACCAAGGCCAAATTCGGCAAAGGTGTTTCGGTATGTATTAAAGGCTTCTTTATCGATTACTAATGGTTTATTATATTTATAATTTCCTTTACCTACTTTGATGGCGGTATAGTACTGATAGGTATTAGAAGATTGAGCCAAGGCGGTTATGTCGTTTAATTTTCCTAAATATTTCCATGAACATTTTTCTGGAGTGGCGGCTATTTTGACACAATTATCGTATCTAATTTCGCCAATTTTTAAAGCTCCTGTATTATAGCCTACAATGTGACTTGCGCCTTTGACAACTGAGCCCATAACAGCGGTTGATTGGGTAATTCCGGCGGCAAAGTCGACGACACTATATTCGCCATTGTCATTTTGTTTTATTTGTTTACCAGCCATGGCTAATATTTCACCAGTTTTAGGATTGGTAATAACAACAAAGGAGCCATTATAATATTCGGTGTTTGCTTCTTTTTTGGCGTTTAAAATTTCTTCGGTTAGTATTTCTTCTAGGGCTTTTTGAAGTTCGATATCGATTGTTAGGACGATATCATTACCTCTTTTTCCTTCTTCTAGAAGTTTATACGAACCATCTGAGAGTACTTGATATTTATTTTTTTTACCTTTTAATATATCTTCATATTGATATTCTATATTGCTTGTACCTACTCTATCATCTAGGCTATAACCTTTTTTTAGATAATAGTCTTTGAGTTCAGCGGGAATACCACTTTTGCTTGAAGAGACGTTACCTAATATACTTTTAAATACGGATCCATAAGGATAGGTTCTTTCCCAATCTAGTTTGGTGTTTACGCCATCTAATTCGCTTATATTTTCGGATACTAAAGCATATTCTTCGTCGGTGACATTTTCATTTTTTATTACTTTTTCATCATAAGAATAGCCTGTGTTCATAAGGGCATATATATAAGCTGCTTTTTTATCTTTTTCTTCATATATGCTTAAGTCTTCTGGGGTTACTCTTTCAATTTTGAGATTATAGATGTCATCAGCAGTTAGTTTTCTTTCATCTAGTTTTTGCCACTCTTCGTCTTTGATTTTTTTATTAGCTTCTTCTGCATGATTTTTTATCCAAAAATTTTTAAAGTCATAATCTGTTAGTTTTGAGGCGTCTAAATCTATCATTTC
>CALVRS010000002.1 GCA_944358725.1 uncultured Bacilli bacterium | reverse complement strand
ATGGAACAATGAATTCGTCGGTGATGTTTTTTTTATAATTTGTTTTGATTTTATTTTCAATGTTATAGGTTTTGGTTTCTTCAGTCATTTCTTTATATGTTTTTTTTATGCGATCCCATCTATTATCGCGGTCCATGGCATAATATCTACCGGATATGGTAGCAATTTCTCCTTGACCGACAGAATTTAGTTTATTTTCTAGTATTTTGATGAATTTTAAAGCTTCTTTTGGTTTAGTGTCCCTTCCATCTGTGAAGATGTGATAGTAGATATGATTTATGTTTTCGTCTTTTAATATATCGATTAGGCTTAATAAATGATTTATATGGGAGTGGATACCGCCATCGCTTAATAGACCGCATATGTGAAGATCGGAGTTATATTTTGTTAAGTGACTTATGAGATCTTTATATTCTGGTTTTTCTTTTATTTGACTATTTTGAAGGGCTTCTGTTATGATATCGATGGATTGTTTTGGTACTCTACCAGTTCCAATATTAATATGCCCTACTTCGCTATTACCCATTTGGCCTATAGGAAGACCAACAGCTTTGCCGCTTGCTTCTAAAGTGGTATGCGGATATTTACTAAATAACATATCTAAATTTGAGGTATTGGCGGCAGCTAAGGCATTACCATGGGTATTATTTCTAATGCCAACGCCATCTAAAATACAAAGAACTAATGGTTTCATATGATTTTCTCCTTTATTTATATAAATTTATTATGGTTTCAAGGTTGACTTGAAGTAGTAACAGTAAAGTAGCACCTGCGGCTAGAAATGGTCCGAAGGGAATGATGTTATTTTTCTTTTTCCAAAGAATTATTAAAGCGATTGGTAGGCCTATTAGTGAACCTGTAAATATTGACAAAAGGGCGATGGGATATGTTAGGACCATACCAAAGATAAAAAGTAGTTTTATATCTCCCCCACCCATAGATTCTTTTTTAAAGATGAAATCGCCAAATTTTTTTAATAGAAACATGGTTAATAAAGCTAGAAAGCCATTTAATAGTGAGTATAGGGCTGCTTCAAGTCCATTTATTAAAAGAATTTCGACAAATAGGATGATGGCAAATGTAATTAATACTTCGTCTGATATTATAAGATAGTGATAATCACTTACAACAATTATGATCATTAATGATACAAAGGTTAAAGCGATTATTAAGTTTAAAGATAGTCCATATGATATATAGCAAAGGACAAATAATATGCCAGTTAAAAGTTCAAATATTGGATAAAAAAGGGATATTTTTTTATGGCAATGTTTACATTTACCTTTTAGGAATATATATGAAAGAACGGGTATTAGTTCTAAGGCTGTTAGTTTATGATTACAGTTTGGGCAATGACTTGGAGGAAAGGTGATGGACTCTCCTTTTGGCAGTCTATACCCTACTACATTGTAAAAGGAACCAAAAATAGTTCCTATTATGAATAAAAATATGCTGATTATAATTTCCATAACATCACCTTTATGCTTGAATTTGACTATACATTGAGAACATTGGTACGACGATTGATAGTACAATTATGCCGACCATAACGGTTAATAGGATAATTAATGTTGGTTCGACAAATGTCTTAATACGAGTAACAGAGTTTTTATGTAGGTCTTGATAATATAGAGCGATTTTATTCATCATTTCTGGTAGCTGACCAGTACGTTCGCCGGTTACAATCATTTCATATGCTGGTATTGGAAAACACCATTGGTCTTTAAATGCGTTTGAAATTGATTTTCCTTGAGCGATATTATTGATAGCATCATATATTAATGATCTATATATTTCATTATTTGTTACTTTATTTAATATTTCCATACTATCGGTTATGAAGACATTATGGGATAAGAGTGAAGAGAATGTTTTGGCAAAGGTTGTTACTTCTTTATAGATTATAACATCGCCAAAAACTGGTAAATGCATTAATGTCCACTGTACTGTTCTTCTGAATGATTTTACGTTTTTATATAAATATATACATAGTACTAATATTACTACTATACTTATACCAATATAAATGATGTATTTTTGTAAGAAATCGCTGACGGCTAAAACTGCTAAAGTAATACCTGGTATTTTGGCATTATCCATGGTGCTATAAATTTCAACGAATTTTGGTACAACATAAAGCATGATAAATGTTCCAACGCCGATGGCGATTACAAATATAATTGCTGGATAAAGCATGGCGGTTACCATTGCTTTTCTAGTGGCTTCTATTTCTTGGAAGTATTCTTCCATATCATCTAGTGTTTCTGGGAGTTCGCCAGTCATTTCTGCTGTTTTGACCATATTAGTTAAGATGCTTGGGAAAGCATTGCTTTGTTTTTCTAAAGCTTCGCTAAAGCTTTTTCCTGTTGTTAGGTCATAGTTTAAAGTTGATAAAATTCTTTTATATTTTTTGTTTTTAAATTGTTTTGATAAGATATTTACAGCTTCAGCTAGAGGCATACCAACTTTTAAATATGTTGAAATTTGCGCTAGAAAGAAGATTAAATCTTTTGTTTTAAATTTATCATGTGAGCCACCAACGCTACCATACATGGCATTTATCCATCTATTTGTTCTGATGCTATAGACGATGTTACCTTGGCTTTTTAAATATGAGTGAACTTCAACTAGTGAAAAGGCTGAAAAATATCCTTTAATTACTTTTCCTTCAGGATTTCTGATTATATATTCATAAGTTTGTTTTTCTTTTGTTTTTTGGGCTTCTGGTCCATCATAGTTAATAGACATTTCTTCGGCATTTTGATATTTATCTTTAATTTGTCCAAGACCTAAAGATTTTTTAATTTTATCTGTAAAACTAAGTACTTCTGTACCAAATTGGTCAAGTCTTTCTCCGGCTGTTTTGTCTTCTAATTTTGAACTATCTTGAATATAGTCATTTAATCTTTTTTGAGCTTTTCTTTCTTGATTTTCTTGAATTTTTTGTCTTGCAGCTTCTTCTTCTTTACGTCTTTCTTCTTTTTCTTTTTCGTGCTGGGCAAGCAAGACATCTGTTTTTTTATAGATGTCTTCGGTTTTAGCACTGGCAAGGGTGTTTTTTTCTTTTTTAGATTTAGCAAAAGGTTTTAATAGCATTGTAGGAATAGCAATTATACCTAAAAAAACATATTTAATAAATGAAAAAATTGTTTTTAAAACGACTATAAGACCTTTAAAAATATATATAAATGGCGAAAGTACTATTTTCATTTTGACACCTTCCTATTCTTATACACTAAAAATATTATAACATAATATGTTTTAAAATAAAACTTTTTTTAGTTAAAACATATAATATTTTAGAAGGGGGCATAAATCATGAATTTTTATAATCCTTATTATTATACAATGCCTACTGTGAACTATGGTTTAGGTAGAGGGCTTTTTGGAGGCGCAGCTAGAGGTGGTATTAATTGGTCTAGCATTTTAAATGGAGCTCAAAGAACTTTAAATTTGGTAAATCAAGCAATTCCTTTAGTTAAACAGGCTGCACCGATGGTTAGAAATGCGAAGACGATGTTTAAGGTTATGAACGAATTTAAAAAAGCTGATAATCAAAATAGTCAGTCAAATAAAATGAATGATTTTACTAATAGTTTAAATGAAAATGCCCAAGTTATCTCTAGTGAGGGGCCGACATTTTTTGCTTAAAAAACGTTAGAACAATGAACTAGTCAAGTAAAAGTAGACAGTTTAAAAAAGTTAGAACCCTAAGTCAATTTTATATTGAATTGGGGTTTTATAATTTAATGCATACGATGGTCTTTCATTATTGTAATAATAAATGTATTCT
>CALVRS010000001.1 GCA_944358725.1 uncultured Bacilli bacterium | reverse complement strand
GAAAGTCCACTTTCTGTATTATCATAAGTTACTAAATTACTTTCAAAATATGTGGCGGCTGATACACCTATTGTTCCGAAAACAATTCCTCCTAGTATGAATATTAATATTCTATTTTTTAGAATTTTTTTTATTTTTTCTTTCATTTGATTTTACTCCTTCCTATCTTTAAATACATTACAGCACATTTTTGTCCTAATAGGACAAAAATATTTATTTTAATTGAGATATTATTTAATTAGGTGATATGATGAAGGAAAATTTGAGCAACTATTACTGCAATTTAGTTAAGAAAAATTTGAAAAGGTTAAAGTTAGAAAGAAAATGGAGTATTACTAAAATGGCATTAGTTTTAGGTCTTGGTGAAAGTTACTTGGGGCATTTATTAAGTTTAAAATCTCCTAAGACGCCTTCTATTCAATTATTAGGAGCTATTTGTGAGCGTGCTGGTGTTCCTATTGTTTATTTTTTTAAAGATGAATAAAAAGTTCCCAATTTAATTTGGAAACTTTTTTGTTAGAATATTATTTGTAGTATTTTGAATATTATAGAAAAGCATTACATATTTTGATAGTCCATTACCATCTATAGCAGTGACACCATATTTTTTTAGATTTTCTAAAAAAGGGGCATTACTATTATATGGATTTATTTTTATATCTTTTGAGATATTTTCAAACATAGGGTCTATTAATAGTTGTTTTATTTTATCTCTTTCTTGATAATTAGCTATTACGAAAGCATGGGGACTTAAGGCTGGTTCAAAGAAAGCAACATTGAATATTTGAGCAGTGATATCTTTTTCGTCTAAATAGTCTTTAATAGCTCCGGCTAATTCTTCATCAATGCTATAATGCATTTGACTTGGGGATATTTGGGTTTTGATTCGGGTTATTAAGTTCATAACGGTTTGAGCAGACTGATTATATGTATCATTTTTATGATTTGTTTCAAGTTCGATAATAGAATCACATATTTTATAATAATAAAATTTTATGATAGATGAAAAATCATTTTCTTCGCCAATGGCTTTTTGCATGGCTTTTTTATATGTTTTATTTTCATTACTTGATATGTATATTGGTGGTAAATCAACATCCATAAAGAGTTTATTTAAAAATGCTCTTATTGTTCTACCATTACCATCAGAAAATGGATGAACTTTAATTAATCTAGCTGCTAGAACAATACATTTATCGATATAGGAAAATAAGTATGCTTTATTATTTTTTACTTTTTCTTGCATTTTTAATATTTCTTTTAAATCATCATCTAAAAATTTTAGTTCGATTCTAATATTACTAGGATTGGTTAAATCTATTGGGGCACCATCTATATGGGCTTCACTATTTCTTATTAATCCACCAGCTTCTGGATATGGAGCTTTAGAAAATAGTTTTTTATGCAAATCTAATAATGTATAAATATCAAAGTTATCATTAATTTCCTTTGAAAACAAGTATTCATACATTTCTTTTAGTCCTAGTTTTTCAAAATTTAAATGAGCATTTTCTAATATGGATTCACAGGCTACATAGTGTTTTATAAAATTTTCGGCAGTTTCGTCTAAATGTCTATTTTCATTATTTAATTGATAATAGAAGATTAACATTCTTTTTGGAATGTTTAAGCCTGTTTTATATAGGATGTGGGTACGTTTTCTTTCAATATAATCTTCAAATAGTTTATCAACTATTTCTTTTAATTCTGCTTGTGTTATTTTAAGTGGCATATTTATTCTCCTTTTCGGGAGATATTATAAGGTTTTAACATTTATTTGTCAATTTGTTTATATTTTTTTGAATTTAAAAAACTACTTTTTAGTAGTTTAAAGACCCATAGTCATTGTTTCTGGCAGTGTTGAGCCACCATCTATGATAATACCAGTTGCAGTTATATAACTAGATTCATCAGACGCTAGAAAAGCGGCTAGGTTTCCAAGTTCTTCTATGGTACCAAGTCTTTTCATTGGGATGGCTTTGGCTATACCATCTACTACGCTTTGTGGATTTTCCTGATTACTTTCTTTAGCCATGCCTTCGACCATTGGAGTCATGATATATCCAGGCATTATAGCATTTACACGGATATTTTTAGGTGCGAGTTCGGCGGCTAAACCTTTGGTAAAACCTATTAAGGCAGCTTTGGTTGTAGCATATGCTACTTCTCCACTATCAGCGACTAAAGAACCTGTGACACTAGATAGATTGATAATAGAGCCTTTTTGCATATAAGGTAATACGGCTTTTGTAACGTTCCAAGTACCTTTGATATTTATATCAAAATGATAATCTCTTAATTCATCATCCATTTCGCTGAATGGTTTTAATTTACATACACCAGCATTATTGACTAATATATCGATGTGACCCCATTTTTGAAATATATCTTTGATGGCTTTTTCTATTTTTTCTTTATTTCGAATATCAACTTTATAAGCTAGGATGTTGTTTGAATTTAGGTTAGTTACGGTACTATCAATTGTTTCTGAGTAATCTAAGATAGCTACTTTTGCTCCTTCTTTTAAGAAAACTTTTGTTATGCCTAGGCCATTGCCCATGGCTCCGCCTGTTATAACGGCTATTTTATTTTCTAATTTCATTATTGATTCCTTTCTATTTCGATTATTTCTAATTCATCACCTGTTTTTACATTAAAGGCATTGCCTTCGTCGGTATCGATATGCATTTCTAATATTGAGGGATTTATTATTTTTAAGTGGACATTATTTAATATACCCCCTTTTTCCCCATCTATTTTAACTTTAACTGTTTTAACCCCTTCTAGGTGATATTTTTTTACTTCTTCTTCACTTATATGAATATGCCTATTGGCTAAAATACATCCTTTATCTAAATTTAATATTCCGTTTGGGCCTATTATTGTAATTGGGCTTGAGCCTTCTAAATCGCCAGATGTTCTAACGGGTGGGTCTAATTTTAAAGTATATGCATCAGTTTTAGATATTTCGACTTGGGTATATTTTCTGATTGGTCCAAGTACTCTGACGTGATTTATTTCTCTTTCACCATTTTTAAGAGTGACAAATTTATCAGAGGCAAATTGACCTGGTTGTCTTAGGTCTTTTACTTTATTTAATGGATCATTTCCAAATAAAATTTTATAGTCTTCTTCTTTTAGATGGACATGACGATTTGATACACCTAATATTACTTTCATGTGCATTCCTCCTTACCTTTTTAAGTATAACATATTTTAAAGGTTTTTGAATATATTTATATAGAAAGGATGATTTTATGAACAACAATTTTGTAAACCAAAGTAGTTTTCCGGGGACGCCAATTTATTCTAATGGCGGTAACGTGCCTAACCAGCAAGTTCAAATGAATTATAGTGTACCTTTGGAGCAGTCTTATATTGAAAATATTTTAAGACTTAATCGTGGAAAAAAGGTGGATGTTTATGCATCTTATCCTGATTCTGACGAATGGCGTAATAAGGTTTTTTCTGGGATTATTGAACAATCTGGACGCGACCATATTATTTTAAGTGATCCTACTACAGGGGATTGGTATTTAATTTTAATTATATATGTTAATTATATTAAGTTTGATGAGAAAATTATTTCTGATCCTGAATTTTATCCAAATAATTGAAATGATATAGGATATTTGCTATAATGTTTTTAAGGTGATGATATGGGAACATTTATTGTTTTAACATCTATTTTGATTGCTTTATCTTTATTAATTATTTGGGTAGCAACTAGTTTTAATCAATTTCAAGTTTTAATTATTAGAATTAATGAAGCAGAGGCAAATATCGATGCGGTTTTAAGAAAGAGATTTGATTTACTTAACAAGTCTATTGATGTTATTAAGGCTAATACGAAGACGGAGGATGATGTTTTAGAACAAATTGTTAAACTACGTTCACGAAAGTTAAGTAATTTTGATCTAGATAGAAAACTTTACGATGCTTTAAAAGAGTTTGAGAAGTATAAGGAAGAGTATCCAAAGCTTAAAAATGCGGAGTCTTTTATGAAGATAGATATTGCTTTAAATGAGTCTGAAGCTGAGATTGTAGCTTTTAGAAAATATTATAATGATATTATTACAGATTATAATAAATTAGTTAAATCTTTTCCAAGTAATATTATTGCTTTAATTTTCAAGTTTAAAGACAAGCTTTATTTTGATGGCAAGGATATGAATGATGAGATTGTAGATGATTTTAAATTATAAAAAGTTCCTTTTATTTGGAACTTTTCTTTTTTTTACGATGTTTTATTATTATAAACAAAATAATTAAGATGGTAGCAGCTGCGCAGGCATAGATGATATATGTTTCGTCTTTTTTTGTCTGATTTTTTTGTTTTTTTGTTTTTTCTTCGGTTTTGATGACATATTCGCCATTTTTAGTATAGAGATAATTTTCTCTAGCATATCTAGCTACATAATCTTTATTTTGAAGTTTGGTTATTTCAGTTTTTAAGTCACTGGCATCAGTTTTTAAGGTGTTTAGTTTATTAGTAAGATTGGCTTCTTCGTTTTTTAATTTATATAGGTCGGCGGCAGTTGTTACTACGGTAAAAGCACAGTATACGATGATAAAAATAGCGATTGGTCCAAAGACGAGAAGACGTCTTTTAGCTTTTTGAGGCACTTTTTTCTTAGCCATTTTATCACCTTACTTTCTAGTAAAAGTATAGCATTTTTCCTATGATTTTACAATGATGCTTTCTTTTTTAGACAATTTGTTTACGAGCATTAGATATGTTTTTTATTTTCTTTTTAATATAGTTTTCAAGGATAAAGCCTAGAATGATCATGATTAATTCATATGGATGAAAGGTGGCATTATTTATTTTTAAAAGGCAAACAAAGTATAATATGACATTTAAAAAAACGGCTAGTATGGTACCTATGATTTTGACTATTTTTTTACTATTAAAAATTATTTTATGATTTATATCTAGAAAGAAAGAAAAAAAGAGGCCAAAGAAAAAAGAAAATAATAAGGAGATTATTTGGATGTTTAAGGTCATTATTTAAATAATTTTCCTAAGAAGCTACTTTCTTTTTCTTTTGTGCCATCTTCTGTATATGTGATACTATCGGCTTTTCCTTTTATAGAGACATTTCCTTGATAAGTATCTAATTTAATGATTTCTAGGCCTTCGCCTTTAATGGTTAAATTACCCATGGTTGTTTCCATAAAAAATTCATTTTCGTCAAAGTTTTCGATTTTTTTAACACCAGTTATTATGATGTTTTTTCTTTCATTTATGGTAATACTATGATTTAATGATGTTATAACACTATCTATTTTATCCATTTTTTGTCATCCTTTCTAAGAAAATTATATGTTTTTTAATATAATAAAATGCTAAAATAAATTTGACATTATATTAATATAAAACAAATTTTTAGTATATGAAAAAAAGACGAATTATTCGCCTTTTTCTTCTTTAACTTTATTATATTCTTCAAGGATGGCATCTTCAAACATTTTACGGCACTCTGGTGTAATTGGATGTGCGACATCATGATAAGTACCGTCACTGTTTTTACGACTTGGCATAGCAACGAATAGGCCATTATCACCCTCAATAATTCTAATTCCGTGAATTGCGAAGCAGTCATCTACTACTACTGATACGATACCACGCATACGGTTTTCACTGTCGACTTTACGAACGTTGACTGATGTGATTTTCAAGCTAACCTCTCCCTTCT